>JAICVV010000096.1 GCA_025935155.1 Alphaproteobacteria bacterium | reverse complement strand
GACAATGCGATTGATTTCTTCCGGCATCGCGCGATTGAAGGAACGCATTCCCGCTTCGATGTGCACAAGCGGTATTTGTTGCCGCGAGGCTGCCAGTGCGCCGGCCAGTGTCGAATCCGTGTCCCCAAAGACGATCGCGGCATCCGGCCGCTCATCCGCGAGGATTCGTTCGATTTTGCCGAGCATCTGGACCAGAATGGACTCGCTCCCGCTCCTTTTCAGCGTGAAGCGGTAGTCGGGGAGCGGCAGTTTCAATTCGTCGAAGAACACACCGGACATATTCTCGTCGAAATGCTGGCCGGTGTGAACGAGAATTTCCTCGAAATCCGGCGCCGCGGCAAGCGCGCGCGACAGCGCAAAGGCCTTCACAAATTGCGGGCGCGCTCCCGCAATCGTCACAACCCGTTTCGGTTTTGTCATGCCAAAATCAGCCTGCGCGCCTGCGCAACGTATCGATGGCGCAGGCAATATGATAAAGCGAACTTGCAGGCGATGGTTCAATCACAAAGGTGCCGTCGGCCCGCATCTTGTCGTGCCAGAGTCCGCGCGTCCGCGTTTGCAGATAATGGGATAGCCCTTCCGCCGCCGCCAGCGCTGAACGCTCAAACACCGCGCGCTGCTCGCCCGATGCGCTTTGCGCCAGCGCCAGCGCCGATTTCAGCCGCTCCGTCTGCGGCCAGAGGCGGGCCTGCCGCGAATGCGAGGACATATCTGCCAACAGCACATCGATGGCGACCCCCCGCGTCGTGTCGATGCCGTAGCGCTCGCCGATCTCGAACAAGCGCGCGGCGGCTTGCGCAGCCGCTTCGTCGCCGCGCATTTCTGCCCACGAGGAAAGAAGCCACGCCCATTCGAACTGATGTCCCGGCTCGATGATATGGCCGGGCAATCCGGAGAGTGGCGCGCCGGAATCGTCGAAAAATTCCCGCAGCATGCCGCTTTCCGAATCCACGAAGTGTTTGAGGCATAATCTGACCAACGACTCCGCCAGCGATTCCCACCGGCCGCCGCGCTCGACTGCGCACCAGGCCATCGCCGCTTCGAGAAGGTGCATATGGGGATTTGACTGGAAGCGCGAGCCGCGCAGCTCCTGCTCCAGAAATCCACCGCCCTCCCGCGCGAAGCGTTCCTCGATAACGGAAAGCAATTCTATGGCTTCATGGGAGCAGCGCTGCCGCTCAACTCCGGCGCGCGCCGCCGTGGCAAGCGCCAAAAGGACAAACGCCTGATCGTAAAGGAATGCCCGCTCGTCCAGCGGCGCGCCGTGGTGGTCCACCAGCGTGCGGTAAAGGCCATCGGGCCGCCGGTAACAATTGAACAGCGACTCCATTCCATGGGTCACAGCCGCACGCCAAGGTCCGGGCCACGCCGCAAGGCCTGCCGTCGCGTAGACATAGGTTTGGCGCGCCTGCACCCGCGCGCGGCGCGGAACGGCGACCGCCCTGGCCTGCTTGTCCAGCAGCTCGAAAAAGCCACCCTGTTCATGATCGGCGCCCAACGTCCACCAGAGCGGCAAGGCGGAATTATCGAGCCAGTCGCTCAATTGATGCGCCGCGGTTTTCAGGTTCACATAATCTTTGCGACGCTCAGGAGCTTGTGTTCTGCGAAGCGCTTCCGGCCGCGCACGCGACCGCAAGCCTTCCACAGCCGTCTTTACCAGCGGACTTTGATCGAGCTTGCAGACAATGATGCCATCCGGCTCCGCAATCACGCCGACATCCGACAGCCCAATCACCGCCACCGGCACCGTCGGGCTGCGCACAAAGCAACGCTCAGACTGCACCGCCAGCGCGTGCTCGCCGACCACCACATTGTCCGATGCATCCTTTTCGTGCGCGCCATAGATGGCGCTCCAGGCACCCAGATCGGACCACGGGAAGTCCGCAGCAACAACAGCCGCCCTGGCAGTGCGCTCCATAACCGCGTAGTCGAGCGACTTCTTCGGCGACTGCGCGAAGGCGAAGCCGTCCAGACGAATCACATTGCCGTCGCGTGCCGCGCTTTCGACGGCGCGTTCTACCGCATCGGCAATTGCGGGCTCGAACATCCGCATTTCATCCATCAGAACGGACGGCCGAAATGCAAACATGCCGCTGTTCCACAGAAAACCATTCGCGAGATATTCGGCAGCCTTTTGCCGCGTCGGCTTCTCCACGAAGCGCTCGACTTTCGCGACGCCATCGCAGCCGTTGAGCGGTTCGCCCGGATGGATATAGCCATACGATATTTCGGGCCGGTTCGGCGCGATGCCGAAGGTCACGATAGCGCCGTGTTCTGCGCCATCTCTCGCTCTTCTCGTGGCGTTGTAGAACAGTCCAAGGTCTGGGATGTAGTGATCGGCGGGCTGCATAATCGCCGCGCCATCCCGCCTCATGCTGAGCAGGACGGCCGCGGCCGCTGCCGTGGCCGGCGCAGAATCGCGGCCCTCCGGTTCCAGAACAACAACCGCCTGTACGCCAATCGCCTCCAACTGCCGCCGCAGGATCGCTTCATGCGTGTCGCCGGCCACGATCACCGGCATCTCCGCACCATCGAAATCCTTCAGGCGGAGCACAGCCTGCTGAAAGCACGAAAGGTCGCCGACAAGGGCGGCAAACTGTTTGGGGTGGTCGCGGCGCGAAACTGGCCAGAGACGGGACCCCTCACCGCCGCAAAGAATAATGGGGGAAATGGACATCCGGATACGCCACAGCCTGGGAACTCCTTCCCCATAGCATCATATCCCGCCTGGGGAACATCCCTGAAAACGGGCAGACTTCTGCCGTGGTTAGCGGCGGCCGTCTATCGAGACACAGCTGGATTCAGGCGCGCAGGACTGTCAGGGCGGCTTTCGGCGCGCCAGGAAACACCTGCGCCACCGCCGTTTCCGAAAGCTTCATGTGTCCGGCCAGCACCGAACCCGCGACCGTCCGGAAGTCAGTGGTCACAGCAAGATCGCGTCCCTGGTAAAGGTGCTCCTCGGCCAAGCCGGGCCACTGACCGTAGACTTTTCCGCCCTGCACCGGGCCGCCCATCACCCACATGACGTTGCCGTGGCCGTGATCGGTGCCGGCATTGCCGTTCTCGCGCGCGGTGCGGCCAAACTCCGAGACCACCAGGATCACCGTGTTGGCATATTTTTCGCCAAGCCCCTGGGGAAACCCGGCGAGGCCCTGCCCGAGCTGCCGCAAATGATTTGCCAATATGCCCTGCACACTACCTTCGTGTACGTGATGATCCCAGCCGCTCAGCGCGAAAAACCCAACCTGAATCGTCGGATCCTTTCGGACCATCTGACAAAAATGGGCGACGTCCTTCGCAAAACCGATCGGCGAAGGCGCGCCATTGGCGGCTTCCGACATGTCCTGCTCGAGATCGGACATCAGCCGCGCGTGCGCGGACTGTCCCTCACGGTAGGCCACGCTCAGTGAATCGGCACCGGAATACATTGTATCGAACCCAGCGTGAAAAATCGGCGCCGATGCCATTTCACCGCCCCGCGCACCACCGCCTCCAGCACTCGGCAGACTGGCAACGGGCATGGTCCCGCGCAAAATGAGCGGCATCGCGGGCCCGAAGTTCACGGCTTCCGTGGGATTGTGCAATCCGGGGAGCGCCGCGAGAGTCCGATTCAACCAGCCATCGTCCGTCGTGCGCACACCGGGTGTTCCGCTCTCCATGTAGGCCTGCGCCTGGAAATGCGAGCGCGATTCATCGGGCGAGCCGCAGGCGTGAACGAAAGCCAGACTGCGGTCTTTCCACATCGGCATGAGGGATGCGAGCTGCGGATGGAGCGCAAATTGCCCATCGAGATCGAGCCCGCCGCCCTGGTGCCCCGGCGGCGGCACAGCGATCGTTGGGCGCACTCTGTAATACGTCGGCTCGGCATGAGGTATTACAACGTTCAGGCCGTCCACGGCGCCGCGCAGGAACACTACAACCAGGCGCTGCGAGGCGCCGTTGGGGTTTTGCGCCGCCCAGGCGCGCGAACCGATCCGCACAAAGGCGAGACCGCCGAACGCAGCTGCCGAATTCAGAAAGTCGCGCCTACGCATGTGAACCTCCACATCAGCACCGCATGAATTCCGGGCTTCCCAAGATCAGACCCGCACGTTCGCTGCTCCTGGCCGTTGCAACGGCCGAGCGAGTCTTGCTGCTCAGATCCGGCCCGAGCGCTGCAAGCAACGCCTCCGCATTCAGCGGCGCCTTTCCGTCTTCCGGCTGGAGCTGGATGTGCCGCTGCATCGAACCGTAACCGGCACGCGCCAGATAGGGCTGCATATAAGCACCTGTGCCAAACTTCACGGCGAACGAAATTCGCCGCACCATGGCGTCCGGATCGAGCCACGCCGTTTCGGTGCAGGCATAGCCGTCCGGAGAAATGCAGCCGTAGATCGGCTGGCCCAGTACCTTCAGTTCTTCGGCAAGAGGCGCCGCATTCATCGGATCGAGCCCGGAAACTCGCGCGGCGGAAACGATGTATTGATATGGCGTCTTGAACTTGGCACCGAAATTTGCCGGATCGCGGAACTCCTTGCTGGTCAGCATCGTGCGCACGACCGCTTTCAGATCGCCATCGGTTTTTCGAAACATGTCTGCCATGCCTGAAACAAGGTCCGGCGATGGCTGATCCGCCACGAAATACTGCGCCAGCTGAAAGCTGATGTGCCGCGCTGTGGATGGGTGCGCAGCGAGCATGAGCAGCGCCGTTTCACCTTCCTGCAATCCACCGTTGCCGAACTTTCGTCCCAGAAAAGTTTGCGGCGTATTGTCATGATGACGGGGCACGAACGCGAACCCGCCTCTCGCCGCCCCGAAATCGTCGTCAGGCCCGTCATCGGCGCCGAATTGCCTCCCAACGGTCCAGCCCGTGAGGATGTGCGCGAGAGCCGTTACGTCGCTTTGCGTGTAGCCCCCGTCTACACCAAGCGTGTGCAACTCCATGACTTCGCGCGCGTAATTCTCGTTGATTCCAGCGGCCGCCTTTTTTCCACTGCCATGCGTGCCTGGGGCCACATTCTGCGCATTATCGAGATAGACAAGCATGGCGGGGTGCTTCGCAGTCGCCAGCAGAAGATCGCGAAATTTGCCGAGCACATGAGGTCTGATCGCCTCGTCCTCGTATGCGCCGATCCAGACCCTGACGAATTTCTTGTGCTCGAAAACGTTGAAGTGATTGAACCAGAAATCGACGAGCGCTTCGTGCAGGCGGTGCGGGCTCGAAATCGCACGAATGAGTCGCGCCATGCGCGCCTCAGGGCCTACTTCATTCGTGATCTTCTTCAGAAACTTCTTCTGTTCGCGCGGTATTTTTTTGCCTGGCGACATCTGCGCCAATGCCTTGAACCAGTATTTCCGGTACAAGGTGAACGTGTCCATGCCGTAACTGGGAAGGCTGCGCAATTGCGCTTCCACCCGTGCAGGCAGTTTTGACGGTTCGGCATTCAGCTGCTCTTCCAGGTAGCCATCGAAACCTGCGGAAGCGATATGTTCAATTTCCCCGGGCGCCGGCCCGAAGCTGAATCTGTTGGCCAGATGAAGGGCTGTTGCGTGATCGAGCATGTACGCGCCCTCTGCACGAAGCTCGTCCGCGCAAAAACCTGCCCCCCTCGATAAGAATACACCTTTTGTGGCGCGGAGCAACGCGCACGTTTCGATTAAGGCGTTGTAATTGGCCGGATTCCTAGTGGCCGCTGAGCCGGAACTTGCGGACAGGATTGGCGCCCGTCCGGCCGGCAGGACGAGGCAAATGCCGCGGCAGTTTCGCCTGCTGGCGTTGAAAAAGTACGCGCCGCGCAGCGACAAAGCCCAGACAGGCAGCTGTCAGGCCCACCAGAATGTAGACGCTTGCTTTCGGCATCAACGCGGCGACAGCCGATGTCCCGAGAATAGTGGCGAGGTACACATAAAGCGCGCGCCTCCGTCCGAACACGTCGGCAAGAATGTGATGAAAATGGTCTTTCCCGCCGCGAAATGGTGAGCGGCCACGCAGGAGGCGCGCAGCGATCACCCGCAGACAATCCAGGACAGGCAACGCAAACCACACAAGGAGCGTCTCCGCCTTCAGGTGTCCGCCTGTCAGCGACGCAAGCGCCAAAATCGCCGCGACAAAGCCCAGCCCGAAAGTGCCGCAATCGCCGAGGAAGATACGGCCGCGCAAGTTAAATACGAGAAAGACAGCAAGCGGTCCAGTCAGCGCGACGGCGACAAGACGTACCGGCGGATCGGCGAAAATATCGAAACCGATGCACCAGATCAGCAGGGCCGAGGGGACAAGTCCGTCGATACCGTCGGCCATGTTCACCGACGAGACGAACCCGGCAGTCGCAATAACAGCTCCAACGATAAACAGCGGCTTCGAAATGGCCGTATCGCCAAATGCCCATGGAAGAACCTTGGGCGTCAGCTGGGGATCGAGAGCAAAGACGATCAGCGTGAAAACGGCCACGACGAGCAGCCGTCCGTTGGCGGACAGGTGCGATTGGTCGTCCATGATACCGACCACTCCGATCCCTGCGGCGCTGAGAAGCAACGCCAGATAGAGCGGCTGTTGCGGGTCCGCAAACAGTTGAACAAGCAGCCACAGAAGAAGAGGCAACAGGATAGCCAAGCCGCCTGTCTGGGGCGTAGGTTTGGCGTGTCCTTTCCGGCCGCCGCGCGGGTAATCGAAGACTTTCAGCCAATCGGCAAGAGGTCTGGCCAGCAGGCAGAGCGCGCCTGTCGCAGCGGCGGTTCCAAGGAAAAGATAAGAATTCAAGCGCCCACCCGAATGTGCGGCCCTGCCCTCAGATCGCGAAACCACCTGCATCGGCCGGCAGGCAATCCGCCTACTGACGGCTGGCTGCGATTTTCATGCTTTAACGATTATGCCTGCGCGGGTCGAGATGTCCCGCATCGCATTGCGGGTGTCCACAACGAGATCGAGCGAGCGGATGAGTGCGCGATAATCCACTCCATCGTGATCCGTCACAATCAGGGCAGCGTCGAAGTGTTCGCCGAACGTGTCAGGCTTCCATGATATCGAGCTGCGGCCCGCCAGCTGCGGAAATTCCCGCGTTTCCGGAATGATCGGAACCCAGGGATCGTAATACTCCACTGCGGCGCCGCGCCCTTCCAGTTGACGGAAAATTGTTAGCGCGGGACTTTCCCGCAAATCGTCCACATTGCGCTTGTAAGCGACCCCGATAAGCAGGATGCGGCTACCATTCAGGCTCATCTGCTTGCGCCCAGAGAGCGCTGCGGCCAAGGCGGAAACCACCTGCCGCGGTTCGGCCGTATTAATTTCGCCAGCCAATTCGATGAAACGCGCAGGCACTTCGTGCTCACGCGCCTTCCAGGAAAGGTAGAACGGGTCGATCGGCACGCAATGACCGCCCAGACCGGGGCCCGGGTAAAATGGCATGTAGCCGAAGGGCTTGGTGGCG
>JAICVV010000074.1 GCA_025935155.1 Alphaproteobacteria bacterium | reverse complement strand
TACGCGAAAGCGGAGCTTCCAGTCCATCGCGCGCCGGCACTAACAAGGAGTGTGGTTAAACTGTTCAGCATGGAGTGCGCAGTGTGCAATTTTGGGACTCAAATGCGTAACGGCGGACTAGCAGAATGCATAATGCTATATTCGGCTATAGAGGAAGCTGCGCCGCATAGGCTGGAATGCTCGTCCCGAAAAGGATCAGATTGTACATCGTTTTGGTGAAGCCGCGGTTTCCCACATACCCATGCCAGCGGCCGTCAGGCGCCCCAGTCGGCGACCAGCCTGTTTCGATACACGAAAAGCGCAGTGAAAATGGATAAGGCGATGCTCACCGTCCCTCCCAAGCGGAAAGTACGGGACCAAGGGCGGACTTCAGCGGACCAAGCCAGGGCTCGTAATGACGCCAGTGATCGATCGCTTCGGTGTACATGGGCGAACGGACCTGTTCCGAACTGACGGTGCTGACGGCGCGAGCGTTGCCGTGGAAATCGAGGCAGCTTTCTTCGAAGGGGAGTTCCAGATAGCCGAGTAGGCGGCGGATTTCGCCGTCCGGATCGGCAACAAGCTGCTCGTATATTATGCGATGCACGCGGCCAGGCAGCACGCTGTCGAAATGCGCCATCAGGTCCGCATAATCGCGGTAAAGCTGGCCCAAATCGCTGAGGCGATAGGTTTCATCCTGACCGTTGGCGTAAAGCTGGGTGAAATTAGAAAGGCAGCAGCCAAACGGATGCCGGCGAACATCGACGATTTTTGCATTCGGCAGAATAAGGTGCAGAAGCCCCAGATGCAGGAAATTGTTGCCCATCTTGTCGATGAACTGCGGCCGCCCCAGTTTGCGGTGAACACGCGCGGTCTCAAGGTATTCTTGCCCTAGCTGCCCGCGTGTCGAGCCATCCAACGATTCAAGAATGCCAGGGTAGGCGCCCGCATCCTGCGCTCGCTGCAGCTGGGCACCGATTGCGCCGAGATTGTACATTTCGCGCGTGCCTTCGATTTGCGAGTGGCTGGCCAGAATCTGCTCTACGAGTGTCGATCCCGCCCGTAGCATCCCGATCAGAAAAATCGGCTCGCGGCTCTCGCACCCATGACCCTCGCGAGCACGAAAGAACTCCGGAGTGAACACAGCTTTGTTGCGCGCGACATAGGCGGAGAGCACGCCGGGCTCGTGCCGGATGTTCAGGCGCTTCAAACCATTGCCGCGCGCGTAATAGCCGAAAGATTTTGCATATTGCTTTCGCTGCGCGCAGGCCTTGCCGAGCGCAAAAAGCAGCGGGATACGGCGTTCAGCCGGAAGCTCTGGCTGCGCGGCCAACGCCTGCATCTGGGCGAAATCCTCGTCGCTGAAATGGAAGCCGGAGAGCGTTGCAAGCGCCCACCAGGCGCGCCCAAAGGACGGATCGCGCCCAATGGCTTTGCGGCACGCGGCGATGGAATCTTCGCGGCGGCCGAGGACCCGCAGCACATGAGCTTGGCGTATCCGGTATTCTTCGGGCGCGCCTTCCTCCACCACTTGCTGCCAAAGCGATGCCGCCGCCTGATGTTCATCCAGGAGTTCAAGCGCCATGGCCTTCAGCGCGCGAAATACCGGATTTGCTGGCTCGCGGGCCAGCAGCGCCTCCGCCTGCGCAAGGGCTTTCGGCGCCTGACCGGTTTCCAGCAACATGTTCGCCTGATGAAATCGGGCAGCGTCGAACGACGGCGCGGTTTCTGCGCTCCGTGCGAACAACTGCTCCGCTTCAACAAACCGCCCTTGCTGGCGCGCCATATCCCCCAGCAGGAAGAGCGCATCGGCATCCTGCGGATGATCCTTCAAGAACTGCTGCAACGCTATCGCGGCCTGCTGGGGCTGGCCTTGCCGCGTCAGCAGCACGGCATTTCTTAACTCCGGCCGCTTCGAGGACACATCCGGATTCAGCGCCGTCATCGCTTTCTCGAATGCGCTCGCCTGCTCTCTGGGGGTCTGGGAAGTTGGTGACGAATTCACGTTGGGATTGCCCGCCGGTCAAGAATAACCATACGGCAAACTTTGATCTAGGGAAGCGGTTTGCGATCGCCTGCTCGCGCCGGTCACGGCAGCCCCTGCGTGTCATCCCCAGGCGCCGATGGCAGTGTGGGTCCGGCTCAGCTTCCGGTCAATGTCGTGCAATAAAGCAGAAAATCGCTCTTCGGCACATTGTGCTCCGGTTGCCAGACACTGCAATCCACGAGTAGTCCGTTGCGCGAAATCGTGGCTGTAGCCCTGCCGCCGCCGTTCCTGTCCATTCCGGTGTGCAGCAGAATCGGCGGTGCTCCATCTTTCGCCATCAGCAGCTTATCGTTCTCGGCGAGCGCGCTCTTGTCGTTGCTCCCTTTATAGCTGCGAACGCGAATCGAGCCGATACGGCCATTGCCGTCGGTATAATAGCAGATGCCCAATACGTCGGGCCTATCGGCGTCCGTGGGCTGAAAGCGCTGGAAATTGAAACTCTTGAAGGTCATGGGGCAGCGAACATTTGCCTGTGCGTGGGTGTAGCTGCCGTCCAGATTGCGCGACCAGCCCGCGGGTGTGCCAGTGATGCTGCCGAGGACTGTCGAAAGCGGATTGGCCGGGGGCACGGGCGGTGAGATAGCGGAGCCGGGCGCAGGTTGGGAAGCGGCCGCATTCGGTTCCGGCTGTGCCTGGGCCGCCAAAGCGAGGATCGCAGCCGATGCGATCAGCACAGCTGCCGGTAAAGTGCGCATCTGATTTTCCCCTTCAGGCGAATCGCGATCATATCGTCCGAGACGCAGGCGCAAAATAGCGGAGAACAATTAAGACTTTCCAATCTGCCTTTCAGCAGCGGCATACACGGTGCGCAGAAACTCAGCCTCTGTCTGCGTGTCGCGTGGATCGGCATATTCGACAGTCACCTGCACCACCCAGTTCCTTACGGCAGCGCCCGCGAACAGGGTGCGGTACTCGAGCGCTTCCGCGCGCGAGGTGCGGTAGGTGCGGGTGTAGATGGCGAGCGGCGAACCGTTCAACCGGACAGTAATCTCCGAAATCCGCTTGCCGCCGGTGGCGTCCTGCTGGGCAAAATCTTCCGCAAAGGCCGCCTTAGGATCGTAGCCCCCGTTGAGGGGCGACAGCGTGATCGTCCCATACACGCCATCCCGCGCTGCATAGGCGCAGAAATCCTGATTGTGTTCGGGATCGTATTCGCCCACCGCATCCCGCTCGAATTCCCCGATGCGCTGCGGACAAACAAACCCAGAGACGTGCACCTTCGCGCCATCGTCCCGATTCGTGAATGTATCGCTGCCGCTTTGCGCTAGGGCCGCATAGGGAATCAGCGCAACAAAAAACGTCAGGAGCGCGCGCGCCGGGATCAAATCCCCACCCTTCCGCGTGCGAGGAAGCGTAAGATCGGATCGGTCCCGTTGAGTTTGTGAAACATCGATGAAAGCTCGGAAAGAAGGGCGGTTCAGCCTCAAACTAAACGCGAAAAGCGGCACTTCGCAAGCAGAGGCGCGTGCGCTAGAACAGGCCATGCGCCAGCCTGCCCCCGAAACGCTGCCCGCGCGGCTCTACAACGATGCCGCGGTTTATGAAACCGAGCGCCGCGAGATTTTCGCGCGCAGCTGGCAGCTCTTTGCACACGAAAGCCAGTTGCCGCGGCCTGGCGACTATTTCGCCACGGATTATGCCGGTTTTCCTGTCGTGGCGGTGCGCGGTGACGATGGGGCGGTGAGAGCGTTTCACAATGTCTGCCGCCATCGCGCTGGCCCGCTGGTGGAGGATGGTGGCGGACATTGCGCGGGCGCTCTCGTCTGCCGCTACCATGCCTGGAAGTATGCATTGGACGGGCGTTTGGCCAGCGCGCGCGATTTCGGTCCGGCGGAAGATTTCGATCCGCGCCAGTTCGCCCTGTTTCCTCTGAAGACAGACGTTTGGCGCGGGTTTGTGTTCGTCAACCTGGACACGGATGCTCGGCCGGTTGAAGAGGCCATTGCGCCGTTGGAACGCCGCATGCAGACACTGTCTCCAGAGCGATTCCGCAATCCGCGCATCTCCAGCCATAACATTCACTGCAACTGGAAAACTTATGTCGAGAACTATCTCGAGGGGTATCATATTCCCGTGCTGCACCCGATGCTGGCCTCGACCATAGCGGCGGATTACGGCACTGAAATCGATCCGCCCGCGCAGTTTTACCGCGCCACACCGAAGAACGATGCGCCGATCGCAGGGCTTTGGGCGTGGACGTGGCCGTGTTTGGGCGTGAACGTCTATGCCGACGGCATTTTGATGGAGCGGATGTGGCCCGTTGCAAAGGACCGCACGCGGCTCGATTATCTCTTTCTGTTTTCGGAAGACGCCGACGAAGCAGAGATTGAGCGGCAGATCGCGGCTTCGCTGATAACCACGAAAGAAGACATCGAGATCTGCGAAGCCGTTCAGCGCAATCTCGATGCGGGAATTTACCAGAGCGGCCGTCTTTCGCCGAAGCATGAGCAAGGCGTCGCCTGGTTTCAAAAGCAGGTCTTGCGCGCCATCGGCTGAGCCGGTGCGCCCGTTGCCTGCGCCATCACTATCCGCAAAACTGAGCCGATGACCGATACCACACATGTGCCGGCATTAAACGAAGCGGACAGACACCGGGCCGCGCAGCAGGCGCTGGATTTCCTTAACCGCAACGAGCTGCTTGCCGCCGAGGGGACAATCGAATCGATCCTCGCGCACGCGCCAGAAGATCCCGATGGGTTGTACCTTATGGGCGCTTTACGGCGGATGCAGAACCGTGGCGAAGCCGCCGAGCAGTACTATCGCCGGGCGATTGCCTCGGATCCGAACCGGCCCCTGACGCACTATAATCTGGGAAATCTGCTGCGTGCCATGGGCCGTAACGATGAAGCGGCCGGGTCTTTTCGTGAAGCCATCCGGCTAAAGCCAAATTATTTCGAGGCCCATCTGAACCTCGGCCTTGCTCTTCAGGGGACAGGCGATTTCGCTGCCGCTGAAAAGGCTTTCCGCGACGGTTTGCGTCTTCAACCGAACTCGTTGCTGTTAAAGCAGTGTCTTGGAGCGGTGTTGAACGATCAGAACCGCGCGCGAGAAGCGGAAGCCGTTCTCCGCCAGGCGCTGGCCCTCAATACGCGGGACCAGCGGCAGGCTGCGGCGCTGCTGCACAATATGAGCGTTTCGTTGAAGCTGCAGCGCCGCTACCACGATGCCCTCCAAACTCTGGACCGCGCGAAAGCCCTGGTGCCGGACATGCCGCTTGCAGATTACAACCGGGGAAACATTTTGCAGGGGCTCGGCCTGCCCGAAGAAGCGGTCGATGCGTACCGCGCGGCGATCGCGCGCAATCCTCTCGACATCCTGGCGCATTCCGATCTCAACAAGCTGCTGTACCGGCTTGGCCGGAAAGACGAGTTTCTTCGTTCGTATGATGAGGCGGCGCTTCTCTATCCGGACGCCGGTCACTTGCCCATGTACAAGGGCACGTTCCTTTTCGAGATGGGCGACTACGATGCTGCGCTGGAACACTACGAGCGTGCTGCCGCCTTGCTGCCTTCGCACGTCACGCCTCATGACGGCAGGGCCCTGATCCTCGCACGCAAACGCGAGTTCGAAGAAGCGATTCGCGAGCACGAAACTGCGCTAAAAATGGAGCCGGAGAACGCCCACGCCTGGGTGAATTTCTCCGAAACCCTGATCCGCGCAGGCGATGCGAAGAAGGGTCTGTCAGCTTCCGAACGCGCCATGGCGATTGCGCCGGACGATCAGCACGCGCTTGCCATGTGGGGCTTGGCACTGCGCAGCCTCGGCGATGCGCGCGAAGAGTGGCTGAACGACTACGAAAACTTCGTGCAGATATTCGAACTTGAGCCGCCAGACGGGTATGCGGATATGGAGAGTTTCAACCGCGACCTGAACACCTATCTGGACCGGCTGCATACGGACACGCGGGAAAGCATCGACCAGAGCCTGCGCGGCGGTACCCAAACAGCGGATGAAATTTTCGGCGCCGGTCATGACCTCGTGGAGCGTTTGCGCGCGCGCGTGGACGAAGCGGTAGCGGCATACATCGCCCGTATGCGGGAAGACGAAAAGCACCCACTCCTGCGGCGCCGGAATCCGGGGTTCCGCTATGCCGGCTCATGGTCTTCGCGGCTGTACGATTGCGGGTTTCACACCAATCACGTGCATCCCCAAGGCTGGATCAGTTCCGCCTACTATATTGCCGTGCCGGAAACGGTGGAAGATGCGGGCGAAAAGCAGGGCTGGATCAAATTTGGCGAGCCTGCGTTCGATGCCGGGTATAAGGAGCCCGTGCGCCGCGCCATCAGGCCCGTGCCCGGGGCGCTGGTGCTGTTTCCCTCCTTTATGTGGCATGGGACCGTCCCATTCCGCGCTCCCGTCAGCCGCACGACCATCGCTTTCGACGCTGTGCCGAAGTAGGCTCCGGCCGACAAGGGGAGGCTTCCATGTCGGGCATGATCGTTCTGGCGGTGCTGGTCGCGGGAATCGTGTCCACCTTCACCGATTGGCTGTTCATGGGGGTGCTGTTTCACGACCGCTACATGAAATATCCGGAAGTGTGGCGCGAGGGGATCGTTGGCGGCAAAGACCGTACTGCAGTGATTTACTCGTGCGCGCTGGATTTTGTCGCGGCGGCCGGTATCGTCGCGCTCTGTGTGCTGGCCAATATCGATACCTTCTGGTCCGCAATTGGCGCTGCGATATTTGCCTGGGTCGCGGGGCCATTGGTCCTCATGATCACCAACGGCTTTTTCATGAAGCTCGACTGGGCCGTCGTCGGCGCACACAGCCTCGGCTATCTCGTCCGTTTTCTGGTCGCGGCAACAGCGGTGGCGGTTTTCCTCTGAATTTCGTGGACGCCTGCCGCTCGCGAATATTTGCGACAGTGTTTGCGACAAAGCGCGACGCATAGGCGATTGAAGCGTGGCTTTGGATGCGGCCAAATCTTGCCTTCGGGGGAAGGTCATGGTCGCACACATCTACACGGTTGCGTTTCAAGGCATAGAGGCGCGCGAGGTCGACGTGCAAGTGCACGTTGCCAATCAGTCGAGCGTCAACAATCCGTTCAGCATCGTGGGGCTTGCCGATAAGGCGGTCGCGGAAAGTCGGGAACGCGTCCGCGCCGCGCTGTCCGCCATCGGGCTTGCGTTGCCGCACCAGAAGATCACCATCAATCTTGCGCCCGCCGATCTGCCGAAAGAGGGAAGCCATTACGATCTGCCCATCGCGCTTGGATTGCTTTCGGCGATGGGCGTGCTGCCGGCAAGCGAAATGGCGCACTACACCGCGATGGGCGAGCTGTCGCTCGATGCGCAGATCACGCCGGTTGCTGGCGTGCTGCCGGCTGCGCTGGCAGCCTCCGAAGCCGGACGCGGCCTGATTTGTCCCGCTGCCTGCGGTCCCGAGGCTGCGTGGGCGGGCGGTCTGGAAATTGTCGCAGCACCGTCGCTCATCGCCATCGTCAATCATATGAAAGGCGTGCAGGTGCTCAATCCGCCTGCCGCGAAAATTGCGGAGGAGAACGGCGCACTCCCCGACCTCCGCGATGTAAAAGGCCAGGAGACGGCGAAGCGCGCTCTGGAGATCGCGGCAGCCGGCGGCCACAACATGCTGATGATCGGCCCGCCGGGAGCCGGAAAATCGATGCTCGCGGCTCGCCTTCCCGGGTTGCTGCCGCCGCTCGATGCGCGCGAGGCGCTGGAAATCTCCATGGTGCAATCGTTGGCGGGTGAACTGCGCGATGGTGCCATCTCGCGCAGGCGGCCGTTCCGCAATCCGCACCATTCCGCTTCAATGGCTGCGCTCACCGGCGGGGGATTGCGTGTGAAGCCGGGGGAAGTCTCACTGTCCCATTTGGGCGTGTTGTTTCTGGACGAGTTGCCGGAGTTCCAGCGCGGGGTGCTGGATTCGCTGCGGCAACCGATGGAAACCGGCGAAGCGGTGGTGGCGCGGGCCAACGCGCATGTGCGCTATCCCGCGCGCTTCCAGCTTGTCGCGGCCATGAACCCATGCCGCTGCGGTTATCTTTCCGAACCGGCGCAGGCGTGCGGCCGCGCGCCCAAATGCGGCGCCGATTATCAGACGCGGCTTTCAGGGCCGTTGCTCGACCGCATCGACA
Organism: Alphaproteobacteria bacterium; assembly: GCA_025935155.1. Classification (GTDB taxonomy): domain Bacteria; phylum Pseudomonadota; class Alphaproteobacteria; order Micropepsales; family Micropepsaceae; genus Rhizomicrobium. Next base: position 1 of record JAICVV010000074.1, on the reverse strand, counting down.
T
>JAICVV010000151.1 GCA_025935155.1 Alphaproteobacteria bacterium | reverse complement strand
GCGATGGCGGTACGGCGCAGTTCGACGTCCCGAACACCTGCGATGCGGGCGCGAGCAACCTCGAAGTTGTCGTGAACGGCATTGCATCGCTGCCCAGCGCGGTGACAGTGAACTAACAATTTCACATGAAACTACCAGGCCGCGGCGGAAGTCTGCCGCGGCCCTTTTTTTATCGGTTGTGCCGAAGTTGCCTATGCCGACAGCGTGTCATCTTGAATCGCACCCCCGACCGTCATGGGCGCCTTTAGCTGCCCATCCGTCCGGCGCGCGTGACGAAGCACGCGAGAGCGTGTTCGCAAGAACGTTGCGCCGCTGAGACTCCATCGCTCGCGGACGCTCGCGCGATGGATGGCCGGGTCAAGCTGGCCATGACGACAGGGGTGTTTCCGTCAGAGAACAATCACGCTCCAGGCTATTTTGGACAACTCGATTTATCTACGTCCTTGCGCGCGCAAAAGGCCGCCTGGACGGCATGAAACTCGTTCACCACCCGCTCTTCCATATCGACGCTGTCATCATACTCGTGGTTGGCGCGGCCGGCATCCGCCTTCAGCCCGGCGATTTTGTCCTTGTCCTTCTCTGCTTCCAGGCCCGAGATCTGCCGCTTGGCTCCGTTGCTCACGTTCACCAGACAGGCGCGATAATCCTTCAGATCGTTCTGCCAGTTGCGAATTTCCACGAAGGCGTCGTGCTTGGCAGCATCGGCCGCGGCCGGCGCTTTTGCGTTGATATCGGCTGCGGTGGGGAGCGCCGGCGCAATCGGCGCGCTGCCGCAAGATTCGGCAAGCGCCCCCGTTATCGTCAATCCCAAAGCTGCCGCCGCGAGTACCAGCTGCCTGCACATGGAAAGCCTCCCTTCGATACCGCTCCGCGTCAAAAAAAGCACATTCCGGGATGAGCGACAAAGGCTTGATCGTCGCAAGCCCTCAATACGTATCTGACAAAGTTTTCAGGAAAGAGCGGATCCGGGCGGCGTTGGCACCCATATCTGTGGGGCCGAACGGCGTGCCCGTCATGTCGTCCCGGCTCTTGGAACGGATGTCGAGCCGCACACCCTGGCCCGCGGGTTTTACCCGAATGGCGATGTCGCCGGTGAGGCCGAACCACAACGATGTGTCCGTCGCCTCGATACGGCCTTCCTGCGGCACCACGGCGATCACATGCCAGCCCATGCGGTAAGCGGTTTTTACCGCGCGGTCGAACAGCTTCTGCGGCGAGGTGAGGTCGGCGCGGGGATGAATATCCGGGTAATATTTCCGTTGCAGCGCCGAGATGGGTGCGGTTTCGCCGTCCGGCCCCCGCGCGGTCTGCGCGCCGTCGTACCTTGCGGGCGTAACGGCTTTTCCGTCGCGTGCATCCTGCTGGCGCAGCGGCAGCAGCGCCACGAATTGCGGTGGATGCTCGACATCGGTTGTGATGTCGTGAATTTGCGGCGACGTCATGGCGAGGGAAATGTCGTATAGCGGCAGCGCCACCAGCGCGATGGCCCCGATGAGGCCGACAATTCCATAGCGCGCCGCCTCGCCGCGATTGGCGATCATCGCCCACAGCACCCAGGCAAGTCCGGATACGAGTGCGAGCGCGGCGGCGGCAAGACACCAGGGGAACAGGGCAAAAAGGCCGAAGCGGTAATCCCAAAAGCCCAGCCGCGTGCCTAGCGATGCCGTCAGCCCCACAGCCACGGCAATCGCGAGCGCCGCGAAGCTCAGCTTCGCAAGCCAGGGACGCAGGCGCATGAACCCCCTCTATTCCGTAGCGGGTGCGAGCCTGTGCTGTCCGAAGCGCGCGCGCAAGGCGGCCTTTTGTACCTTGCCGGTGTGGACCATCGGCGACAGTCGTGCATCGGCGCAGGCATCGCTCCGCCTTTTGCGTTTAAGCAATCATACGGAATCCGCTGAAAGACTGCCGCGCGGCGGATTGATTGTGGCTCGCGATTCCCACAAGCTGCCTTTGTCGGCGCGGGTTGGGGGCAATCATGGCGCAGGAAGGCGGAAGCGGCGCACCGCGGTCGGGTGACAGCGGCCTTGGTCCTGCGCTCGCGCTGGACGCCCATACGCTCGATCCGCGCGCCGCCGCGTACCTTGAAGAACAGACACGCCTGGCGAAGCTTCAAAGCGACAATTTGCTCGAGCAGAATGCCTTCGAGCTGTCGCACTTGCGCTGGCGCCGCTTCAACGATCAGCTCAGCGGCGCGTTTCGCATCATCCTGGTGATCTTGGGCCTGGCGGTGCTTGCGGGCCTGGCCGCGCTTCTGTGGAACGCGCGCGAGGCCGACGGATTAATCGTGGATTCATTTTCCGCGCCGGCCGATTTCGCCGCGCGCGGCATGGGCGGCGATGTACTCGCCAACGATCTCATCAACCGCCTCTCCGAAATCCGCAAGATCACGCTTGCCCATTCCATCAGCAATACGAGCGACGTGAGCCTGAACGGCAACGACATCCGGGTCGATATTCCCGACACCGGAATTTCGCTCGGCGAAGCGTGGCGGCTGCTGCGCCGCTGGCTGGGGCATGAGAAGCATCTGACGGGTTCATTGCGCGAATTGCCCGGCGGAAAGATTGCGCTGCACGCAGGGTTCGCGGATGGAACGCGGCTCGATGTTTCCGGACCGGCCGGCGATCTCGACAAGCTCGAGCAGAACCTCGCCGAGCAGGTCTTCACGCATTTCGACCCCAGCAACGTCGTGCTTTATCTGTGGGCCACCGGGCACCCGCAGGAAGCGTTGAAGCAGGCGGAACGCGATGCGCTGAGTGTGACGGGGCGCGAAAGGCAGGCGGACAGCTATTCGCTGTGGTCCAATTTGACGCGCTCCATTGCCGGCGACATTCCACTTTCCATCCAGCGCATCCGCATTTCGCTCGCGCTCGACCCGAAGATCGCGGCGGCGCATAATGAATATGCCGCCGAGGCGCATCTGCTGGGCCACACCGAACTTGAGCTGGCCGAACGGCGCGCCACGATTGCGCAAAGGGACAGCGATCAACCCAAGCCGCTGCAAGGCCCGGGGTATGTTCTCATACACAATCTCGCGACTTACCGCGCCGCCGCGTTGCTGAGCGATTTTGGCGCGGCGGAAGCGGCGGAATGTGGCGCGACATGCTTGCCGAACAATCTCTCTGCTGGGGCGCTGTATGCGGCGCGGCGCCACGACATCGCCACTGCGCGCGCCCTTCTTGTGTCCGCGCGTGCGAGCGGCCAATCGGATCCGGAAGAATCCACCGATGCGGCCTATTACATCGCCATGAGCGAGGGGAATGGCGTCGCCGCGGCTCGCCTCGCCCGTGCGCATGCGCACACGCCCGGGCAATCCGGCAGCAAGGCCTATGCCGCCGCCGTCGATCGCGTTGAGACGAAACCGATGCTCGCCATGGCGCTGGCGCTCGCGGGCGACGCGGTCGGCGCGCGCAAGATCTCGGATGCAACGCCGGCCGATTGCTACCCGTGCCAAATCGCGCGTGGCGCGGCGGCCGCAGCGGCCAGGCACTGGGCCCGCGCCGATTTCTGGTTCGCGCACGCGACCGCACTCGCGCCGTCGATTCCGTACGCCTACAACGATTGGGGCGAGATGCTGATGCGCAAGGGCGATTTCGATGACGCGATTGCGAAGTTCACCATTGCGAATCAGAAGGGCCCGCACTTCGCCGACCCGCTGGAAATGTGGGGCGAGGCGCTGATCGCCAAGAACGGTTCCGATCTCGCGCTCGCCAAATTTGAGGAAGCGGCGAAATACGCACCAAACTGGGGCCGCCTGCATCTCAAATGGGGCGAGGCGCTGCTGTGGTCCGGCAAGCGCGACGAGGCGCGCAAGCAATTCGCCGCCGCCGCGCATCTCGATCTCACAGCACACGAAAAATCCGAACTCGCAAAGGTTTCAGATGGCGGACAGTGACGAAGTCGCAGGTTCGCAAGCAATGGGGCCGGATGCGGCGGCGGAATCCATCGCGCTCGCCGGTGCCGGACGCGCCAAGTCCGAAGCCTATCTCGACGAGCAGATCGCGCTTGCCCGCCTGCGACGCGACAATCTGATCGAGCAGAACGCGTTCGAACTCTCTCACCTGCGCTGGCGCCGCTTCAACGACCAGATGAAGGGCGCGATGCAGATCATGATTGTCGCGGTCGGCCTGTTGATCCTCATGGGGATCGGCGCGGCGATGTGGAATGCGAGCCACGCCGACGGTTTGGTGGTGGACACGTTCACCGTTTCGCCGCAGCTCGCGGCCGCCGGAATCTCCGGCGAAATGGTTGCGGACGACATCACCAACAAACTCATCGCCATTCGCAATATCGCCAATGCCAACTCCGTGGGCACGTCCAAAGATGTTCAGCAGGAAAGCAGTTCAGCGATCAAGGTCGAGATACCCGAAACTGGCATTTCTGTCGCCGAGGCGTGGCGCTACCTGCGGGGCTGGCTTGGGCATGAGCGGCATCTGCACGGGAGCGTGCGAGAGGTGGACGGAAAGGCCGTCGTGCTCGCGCTCAACGGCGCCGATGTCGCATCGTTCTCGGGGGCGGCTGCCGATCTGGACAAGATCGAGCAGAAAGCGGCCGAGCGCGTTTTTTCTGACGCTGACCCGGCGCAATACGTTGTCTATCTCAGCACGTCCGGCCGTCCTCTCGAAGCGCTTGCGGCCGCAGAGCGCACCGCGCAGGCCGCAACCGAAAATCGCGCAGATCTGTATGCCCTGTGGGCGCAGGAAATATACTCCGCGGGAGACGTGCGGCGCGACCTCGCCACAGCCCGATTTGCCGAGGGCCTCGATCCAAGAGTCGCGACCCCGCATATGGAAATTATGTTTTCTGACAGGGCGGTCGGGCACGATGAAGATGCCTTACGCCAAAGCGCCACGATCCTGGGGCTGAAGAATTCGGATCAGCCGAGTTACGAACGCGGCATCGGCTTCTCGCAAATGCGCGACTGCTTCGCCGTATCGGTGCGCGATCTCGAAGTGGGGGATTTCAATCACGACCCTTCCGAGGGCTGTGGGTTTGAAGCGCAAGCTTCGCGGCTCGCACGGAGCGCGATGCTGGCGGCCCGGTTGCACGAGGCGAGCAGATCGCGCGCTTTCATTGCCGATGCGCTGATCGCCGGGAAACCCTCTCCGGAGGAACTCGCCGAAGCACGGTACTTCACCAGCGTGACGGCTGGCGATTGGCGGATGGCGGCGGAACAGGCCCGTCTGTTCGCGGCCGCGCTCGATGCGCAGGCGGCGAGGACGGGAAAACTCCGGGCGCAAACCGAGGCGGTTCCGTTGCTGGCCGCAGCGCTTGCCAAAGGCGGAGATGTCGCTGGCGCGCGCTCCGCAATCGGGCCAACGGCCCTCGATTGCTATCTCTGTCTGGTGAATCGCGGCGACGTGGAGGCTACAGCGCGCAAATGGCGCAACGCGAGCGCCTGGTTCGCGCGCGCCGTGAAGCAGGGCCCATCCATTCCCTTCGGGTATACCGATTGGGGCGAATCGCTTCTGTCGCGCGGCCAATACGATGCAGCCATCGCGAAGTTCACCCTTGCCAATCAGAAAGGGCCGCATTTTGCCGATCCGCTGGAGATGTGGGGCGAGGCGCTAGTCGCGAAAAACCGCTCCGATCTCGCGCTCGCCAAATTTGAAGAAGCGGCGAAGTACGCACCCAACTGGGGCCGCCTGCATCTGAAATGGGCCGAGGCGCTTCTATGGTCCGGC
>JAICVV010000135.1 GCA_025935155.1 Alphaproteobacteria bacterium | reverse complement strand
CGCAGATGCGGCTCCTCACCTACCAGATGCCGGACGAGCTGACGGCCATCGCCAGCGCAGGCGAGTTCGATGAGTTCGATCTCAACGCCTTCTTCGAGGCGAGCGGCGCGGGCGCCAAGGCCGAATTCAAGCACAAGGACGATGTGCAGAAGTGGCTCGACATCATCCGCGGCCAGTACATGCCGCGCGCCACCGAGAGCCTGAAGACGGGCACGCGGCCGCCGTTCCCCTATTCGGATTCGCGCCTGCTGCCGTATCTCCAACACTCATTCTGGTTTCTACCGAACGTCGCCGCCTGCCACGCCATGGCGAACCTTTTGGCCGAAAAGCACAACGTGTTCTGGCACGAGTACGATGTGGTGGTCGCCGCGGGCGCTGCGGCCGGCATTGGGCTGGATGCGTTGCCGCCGGTGCGCAAAGCGATCGGCAGCGGCTTCGATAGCAAGACCATCACGCTCTCCTGCGGCAAGCTCACCACCGGCGTGACCGTGCCGCAGTGGTCCTCCATCCTGATGCTGCGCAACCTGAAGAGCCCGGAAACCTATTTTCAGGCGGCGTTCCGGGTGCAGTCCCCGTGGTCGCTTCGGAACCCGAACGGCGACGATCCGAACGAAGAAGAAATCCTGAAGCCCGTCTGCTTCGTGTTCGACTTCGCGCCGACCCGCGCGCTGCGCCAGCTATCGGATTACGCCATCGGGCTTTCGCCCAACGAGACAAATCCGGAAACCGCGGTGAAGGACCTCGTCTCGTTCCTGCCGGTGCTGGCCTATGACGGCGCGAACATGACGCAGATCGACGCCGGCGGCATCCTCGACATCGCCATGGCCGGCACCTCTGCCACCTTGCTCGCGCGCAAATGGGAAAGCGCCCTGCTGGTGAACGTGGACAACGACACCTTGCGCCGCCTGCTCGCCAGCAAGGAAGCCATGGAGGCGGTCGAGAAGATCGAGGGCTGGCGCGCGCTGGGCGACAACATCATCGAGACCATCATCAACAAGAGCGAGACGCTGAAGGAGCTGAAGAACAAGGCGAAGGAGCGGGAGCTGACGGAGAAGCAGAAGAAGGAGCTCACCGAGGCCGAGAAGGAATACAAATCCAAGCGCAAGCTGGTGCAGGAGAAGCTGATCAAGTTCGCCACCCGCATCCCCGCCTTCATGTACCTCACCGACTTCCGCGAGAACACGCTGCAAGACGTGATCACCAGGCTGGAGCCGGAGCTGTTCCTGGCGGTCACCGGGCTGACGGTTGCGGACTTTCACCTGCTGGTGAACCTCAAGGTGTTCAACACCGAGCAGATGAACCAGGCGGTGTTCGCCTTCCGCCGCTACGAGGACGCGTCGCTGCGCTACACCGGTATCGAAAGCCACGAAGGCCTCGCCCACGTCGGCCTTTACGATACCGTGGCGGCGCGGGAGTGAGTCAGCTTTCCTTCTCCAGTAAACGCTCCAGGGTGGAAAGTTCGTCGGCTTCGCGCGCCGGCTTGTCCCAGCGGATGCGATTGATCCGCGGAAAGCGCATGGCGACGCCGGATTTGTGCCGCGTCGAGCGCTGCAGTCCTTCGAACGCCACTTCCAGCACCAGGCCGAAATCCCTGTCCGCCTTCACGGCGCGCACCGGGCCGAAGCGCTCCACCGTGTTGTCGCGCACGAATTTGTCCAGCTGCTTCAGCTCCTCATCGGTAAAACCGAAATAGGCTTTGCCGACGGGCGTGAGCGCGCGATCGCCGTTCGCGTCTTCTTTCCACACCCCGAACGTGTAGTCCGAATAATAGCCGGAGCGCTTGCCGTGGCCGCGCTGCGCGTACATCAGCACGGCGTCCACGAGATGCGGATCGCGCTTCCATTTGAACCACGGCCCTTTTGGGCGGCCCGCTTCGTAGGTGGAATCCCAGCGCTTCAGCATCAGGCCTTCGGCGATCTGGGGGTCACCCTCCGGCGGGTTTGCGCGCAAGTCTGCCAACTCCGCCCAGGTGGAAAACGGTTGCAGGGGCGAGAGATCGATGCGCGGAGAATTCATATGCGCGACGAACGCTTCCAGCCGCTTGCGCCGTCCGGCGAAGGGCAGTTGGCGCACGTCCTCGTCGCCGTCGAGCAGAATATCATAGGCGCGGATGCCGATGGGAAATTTCGCCAGCAGCGCGAGATCGATGCTCTTCCGGTTGAGCCGCTGCTGCAATTCGTTGAACGAGCAGACACGCCCTTCGCGCATCACCAGCAATTCGCCGTCGATCACACCTTCGAAATTGAGCGCCTCGATGACATCGGGAAAGCTGGCAGAAATGTCATCCGAGGTGCGGCTGTAGAGGCGGCGTGCCCCCCGCTCGCTCACGGCCTGCACGCGAATGCCATCCCACTTCCATTCGGCGGCGTAATCCTTCGCCTCGTATTTCGCGAAATCGGAATCTTCAATGGCGTGCGCCAGCATGACCGGCCGGAAGCGGCCGGGGTTGTCCGTGGACGGTTTGCCGGAACGCCTCTCCAGCCAGGCGAACAGGTCTTCGTAAGGCGGATGCTGGCTGTGCCAGACCTCCTCGATCTCGCCGGCATCGACGCCGCCCATCTGCGCAAGCGCATGCTTGGCAAGCCGCGCCGAAACGCCCACGCGCAAACCGCCGGTCAGCAGTTTCAGCAACGCCCAGCGGCCATCGGGATCGAGCGCATCCAGCCAACCTTCCAGCAGGCGCTGCACCTCAGCGCGGCTCGCATGGGTGAGCGTATCGACAACTTCGGACAATTCCGGTTCGCGGTTGGCGCCGTGTTTCGCCGGCCAGACCAGCGCCACCGTTTCCGCGAGATCGCCAACGTAATCGTGCGAAAGATGAAACAGCTCCGCGTCCATGCGGGATTCCACCGCCTTGCGGATGAAGGATGGCTTCGCGGCTTCGAAACCCAGCACGCCCGTGAGCGCCGCGAGCGCCCAGCCGCGCTCCGGGTCGGGCGCTTCGCGGAAATAGTCGCGGAGAAGCGTCAGCTTACCGTTGCGCGCCGGCGTGAACGCCAGCCGATCCAGCAGATTGGCAAATGCGCGCATCAGGAAGTGCCCTTCTCTTCTGCTGCCGTCAGGCAATACGAAATGTCGGTTTCCGGGGGGCAAAAGCCAAATATCGCATCACCGAAGAGAGTCAATGACTTTTGTCATTGACATATGCGATTGGCGTTACATATTATAATGACACTTGGATAAGCAGTGTTAGAATGATGAACCTTAACAACAGTCCGTACCTTTGGCATCGTCCCGGCTCAATCAAGGGGCAAATTCACAGGGAGTTCGACAAGAACGGACTGGCGGCTGCGCTGGCGCTGGGTGAGAAAATCCGACGCCAGACCGGAGGCAAAACGCCAAAAGAGAGCACAATCCGGTCTTGGGCGAGCTTCTGGAAAAATCATCCAGGTTTCCGGTCAGGCGCCCACTATCGTGCATCGCGCGATAGCTTCGATCAGGGCCGCATCGGTGCATCCGTTGCGAAAGATTTCTCCGGAGGGTTCAGCGAAGAGGCACGCTGTTTTCACAATGCCCGGCGAACTGCTCGCCCGGCCCGAAAAGTTTCAATTCCCCTGGAAATCGATGAAGGGCTGCTGACTGAGGCAAGGGCAATGAGCATGGACTTGTCGCAATTGCTTGAGGAAGAGGTCCGCCAGCGTGTGAAGGATCAGAACGGACGTCGTTGGGCCGAGGGGAACCGAGAATTCATCGAGTCCTACAACGCATACATCGAACGCAACGGCGTGTTCGGGGAGGAGTTGTTGGACCTCGATGATCCGCCAGTTTGACGTTTTTCGGAATCCGATTCGCTCAGGACGCGAAGATCGGCCATACGTGGTGAGCCTGCAGCATTCGCATCTGGACGATCTCCGGTCGCGCGTCGTCGCGCCCCTGGTCCGCGAACGCATCATCAAGCCGGGGGCGCGCCTAACCCCCCGCGTGATCGTGCTGAATGAACCGCTGTATTTATTGCCGACGGAACTTGCAACGCTATCGACGAGGTACCTTCAGGCTTCGGTTGCAAATCTTGAGGATTACCGGCGGCAAATTGTCGATGCCGTCGACATGATGTTTCTCGGAATTTAGTTGAATGCTCTGATAGGCCGCTTCAGCATTCAATCCTCGTTGCCATCTTCGCCGCAGCCGACGAGGCGGAGCGCTCGGGCGGGTCGATTTTTCAGCGCACACCAGCGCAGCAGCACACCTCCCTTGCCGCGCGCGATCCACACCCGTCCGGCGCAAGTCCCTAGATGGTAACGGTCAACTCCAGCCAGCGGAATCAGCGATCACGAGCAGCAGCTTGTGCGCAAGCGATGCCGACCACATTTGGTAAGCTTCGCCGGCGCGATCCTAGTCGTGTGGCGTCGAGGCGGCGCCGGCGGCAGCGCCCGTCCCGCCACCTACGGCCGCGCCAACCGCGGCGCCGGGAGCGCACCCGATCGGAAGCGTTATAAGGCATCCGATCGCTGCGCCGACACCGGCTCCTGCCATCCCGCCCTGCACGGCGCGAGCGCCGGCATCGGCGTGCCAATGTGCATCCCGATCGTAATATCCGCGGTCATTGTCCGGGTCGGCGAGCCAGTGAATATGCTCATCGTTCTGGTGGGCAGCATACCAATCCGAGTTGTAGTAGGTGATCGGCGCGTCTTTCCCGTAGGCATACAGCCGATGCACACGCCAGCAATCGCCGAACTGGTTGCAGGCGACATAGGTCTTTTCGACAGTCGTTTGGGCGCTGGAAACGGCGGGCGCCGAGATTGCAGCCGCAACAACCAGAAATGAACCCAGCCCAAACGCAGTGTGAAACTTTCTCATATATCACCTTTCCTTGCGGCCAGCCGTATCCGGCAGCCACGTCCTTGCCGGAAGAAACGAGCCAAAAGGGCGGCAGTTCCAACCGTGGATATTCCGGCCGCGGTGCAACAATTCACCTTCCCCCTCTCAATCGGGCCTCTCTTCGCCGCGCGATTGCCGTGGTCAATCCTCCCCTTCATCCTCATCGTAGCCGACCAAGCGGAGCGCGCGGGCGGGCTGGTTGTTGAGCGTGCACCAGCGCAGCAGCGCGTCTTCGTTGCCATGCGTGATCCACACTTAGCTCGGCCGCACGGCGAATTTTCGAAGAACTTTTTCCGGACCGCTCACGCGCAAGCCGCAGCCCCGCAGCAAACGGCTGGCGCTTCGGAAACGGCAATGGCCGGTTCGTCTTCGCCGTATGAGGCCGCTTCTCCGAACGTGAAAAACGTTTCCCAGCGTACGCCGGAAGGATCGTCTACCCAGGCCTTGTTCGATTGCGCGTAACAGCAGGTCGCGGCTTCTTGATCGCGGGTGGTTTCGCCAGCAGCCTTCAGGCGAGCCGCAACTTCGCGAAGCTCACTATCGGAATCGACCTGAATACCGAGATGATCTACTCCGCCCGCGCGGCCCCGCGCCGATATGGCGAAATTCACTCGGGGGTTCTCCAGCATCCACTTCGCGTAATCCGGCTTGGTGACGGCCGGCTGCGCCGCGAACAGCGTGGAATAGAAGCCGATGGACTGTTCCAGATTATCGACGGCGACGTGAACGTGCAGACGTTTCATGGCGAGTTCCTTTCGATTTGCAGCACTTCACCGCAATAACCGCCAGGGGTTCGCAGATTTCCTGGCGGCCAGCGCAGCAATCTTGAGTCAGAAAAATGAGCAGGTCGCTTACGGCTTCGAAGTCCGCCGAATAGACGATCGAGCGGCCCTCCCGCCGGGAGCGGATCAGCCCCGCATTCGCAAGAACGAGAAGCTGCGCCGACGTTGTATTCGGGGCGGATTGAGAAGCGCGGGCTATTTCACCCGCCGCCATTCCTTCCGGCCCGGCCTGAATAAGCAGCCGGAACACCGTCAGCCGGGCATCCTGCGCCAAGGCGGAGAGTTTCCGCACTGCTGCTATTGCTTCCATATTTCATGATTTAATGTAATATACGGTCGCTGTCAATAGCGCACACCCGAAGGCGTGGATGTCAATCCTCGCCTTCATCCTCATCGTAGCCGACCAAGCGGAGCGCGCGGGCGGGCTGGTTATTGAGCGTGCACCAGCGCAGCAGCGCGTCTTCGTTGCCATGCGTGATCCACACTTCGCCGGGGGCGAGCTCCTGAATGGTGCCGGTCAGCTCCTGCCAGTCGGCATGATCGGAAATCACGAGAGGCAGCTCG
>JAICVV010000269.1 GCA_025935155.1 Alphaproteobacteria bacterium | reverse complement strand
GAGTTAGGCGCACGCGTGATCAAGGTCGAGCCGCCGGAAGGCGACGATGCGCGGAGGTACGGGCCATTCGTCACCGGCCAAAATGGCGTGGCGAAGTCCGGCTACTTCATGAGCATCAATCGCGGCAAGGAATCCATCGCGCTCGATCTGAGAGCGGAAGCGGATCGCAAAATCTTCGAAGCACTCCTCTCGCGCGCGGATGTACTGATCGAAAACTATCGCGGCGGGACGATGGAAAAGCTTGGTTATGGATGGGACTCGTTGACAGAGGAATACCCACGCCTGATTTACGCCGCCGTCTCCGGCTTCGGCCACACCGGTCCGTACGCCGCGCGGCCCGCTTACGACATGGTGGTGCAGGCGATGGGCGGCATTATGAGCCTTACCGGCCATCCCGGTGGACCGCCCACACGCGTGGGCACCTCGGTGGGCGACCTCACTGCGGCGCTGTTCGGCACGGTTGGCATCGCGGCCGCGCTGTATGACCGCGAGAAGACCGGGCGCGGGCAGAAGGTGGATGTCGGCATGCTGGATTGCCAGGTGGCGATTCTGGAGAACGCCATCGCGCGTTACGTGGCGACCGGTGACGTGCCGGGACCGATGGGCACGAGGCATCCCTCCATCGCGCCGTTCGCGGCATTCAAGACGAAAGACGAATACATCGTGATCGCCGCCGGCAACGATGCGCTGTTTACTAAGGTGGCAAAGGTGCTCAGGCATGAAGAATGGCCGCGCGATCCGCGCTTCGCCACCAATCCGGCACGGGTTCAGCATCTCAATGTGTTGCACACCGAGATGGAATCCGCGCTCGCCGCCCGACCTGCGAAGGAATGGCTCACACTGCTCGAAGCGGAAGGCGTGCCCTGCGCGCCGATCAACGATATCGGTGCGGTGATGTGCGACCCGCAGGTGCTCGCCCGCAATATGATCGTGACCTCCGACGATCCCGACCTCGGCACCGTCCGCATGCAAGGCAATCCGATCAAACTTTCCGCGCACGATGATTCACCTTCCCGTCCGGCCGCCCCAAACTTGGATGCCGGCCGCGAAGCGATTCTGAAGGAACTCGGCTTGTAATCTCCGCGACTCCGCGTGAATCAAATTGTGGCACGCGGAGCCGCGGAGAGCGCGGGAAATCCCGGTGTTCTCGCGGGGAAGTGAGCCGCACGCCATCCCGCAATGCTTATGCTGAGGCCATGCTCCGATGCGGCAAGTTAATCAGGTATCGATATGCGGCAGGCTTGCTCTTTGCGCCGCTGATGCTGGGCGCGGCGGCGCCGCCGGCGCCGGGGCTGCACACTTCGGTGACATTTGACCGCGTAACGCCACTGTCGAGCACCGCGGAACTGTTGCGGCGCGTGTACTCTCCGATCACAGCGAAGCAAATTGCGACAACCGGCTCCACGGCAGGCCAGCCGCTCGACATCGTGCACGAAACATTTGCTGTCTACGTGCCGGAGCGCAAGCCGCCGCAGGGCTACGCCTTGCTGGTATTCGTACCACCATCGAGTGCCACAAACCTGCCCGCCGGTTGGGCGCCTGTTCTGGATGACGAGGGTGTGATTTTCGTCGGCGCCAACAACTCCGGCAACGACGCCAAGGTGCAGTTCCGCCGCATTCCGCTTGCCGTCATGGCGGCTGAGCAGCTGATGCGGGATTATGGTGTCGATCCATCGCGGGTTTTCGTTGGTGGTTTTTCCGGCGGCGCGCGGGTGGCGCTGCGGATTGCGCTGGCCTACCCCGATGTGTTCCGCGGCGCGCTGCTGAATTCCGGCAGTGATCCCATCGGTACCGCGGCCATTCCGTTGCCGCCGGCGGATTTGCTGCACCGCTTTCAGGAGAGCTCGCGCGTTTATTTTCTCACCGGCGATCTCGATATGGGCCCGCGGGGCGAGCAGGCGGAAAGCAAAGCGTCTCTCCAGAAATTCTGCGTGTTCGACGTACAGACGGCATCGTTCTGGCGCGCCGGACACGCCACCGCCGACAGGCATGCCTTCTCGGCGGCTCTGGGTGCGCTGCTCGATCCCGCGGCGGCGAAGCGCGACGGCCTCTCCGAATGCCGCGCCCGCAATCAGAGCGAACTCGCGTCGGCTGTGCAGCACCTCGATGCGTTGATCGCTAGCGGCGACAAGCCCGCCGCACGACAGGCACTTACCGACCTCGATACCAAATTCGGCAACCTCGCAGCCCCCGAAATCGTCGCACTGCAACAGAAGCTGCGCTGAATACCGGGGCGTGTGTTCGTTCCTAGAGGCAATCGCCCGTGTACGGATTCCGCTGCAGGCCAGAAAAATGTTTCAGGATATCTGCTGAGGCCTTCTCGCTCGTGAGGCGACTGAGCATATCGTGAAAGCTCGCATAGTCGGCGGAACGACAGACTTGCTGCCCATCTGCATGATGGTGGTCGGCTAGGCTTGCTTCGTATTCATCTAGCCGTTTCGTGGTGAGTGCCTTCTCTCCGGCATTTGTGTTCTCAAGTATGTTGCTCCGGACCGTCAGTATCATTTTCTGATAGCGCGCTTCGCTCGCATTATCCAAAGGTACGCCGCAGTGTTCGGCTATCACATGTGATTCTAGAAGGATTGCATACATGCAGAACGTCGAACCACTCCACTGAAGATCATTAGACGGTGATTCTGCGCGGGCGAGTCCGACGGCGGCAAGGATTGCGACCAACGTCACGCCTAACACCGCAAAACGTGTCATGGCGCGATCAGCGGCAGCTCGCGCTCACGACCGGCATCGGCGGCATATTTCAGCGCCTCGCGGATGTCTTGGGCAACGAGGTCGGGATAGGCCGCCAATATCTCAGCATCTGCCAGACGGCCGCCACCATTCCAACCACGGTGGCGACAGGAATCCGCAAGCGGCGGATGCATGGCACGCCGCCCATCTGATTTGGATCGATGCTTATCCGTTCAAATCGCATGAGGGAGAGGTTAGCACTGTTCGGGTGTAAACGCACTCAACAGGTGAAATGGGGCTCCACTCCCTCTACAATGGGCCCATGCTTCCCAGTCTGAGTGAGTCTTCATGAGCGGCGTGTATGACCGCTATTCCGATCCGCTGGATCGGGCGTTCGGCGATGAGCCGGAGGACCGCGCGGCGGAGCATGAGCAGGGCGCGGGAACGCAAGCGCCGCAGCGCGAGCCCCCCTACCTGAAAGGCCTCAACCCCGAGCAGCGCGAGGCGGTGCTCACCATCGACGGCCCCGTGCTGGTGCTGGCGGGCGCCGGCACCGGCAAGACGCGCGTGCTCACCACCCGCCTTGCCCACATCCTCGCCACCCGCCGCGCCTGGCCGGGGCAGATCCTCGCCGTCACCTTCACCAACAAGGCGGCGCGCGAGATGAAGGAGCGCATCGGCGGCCTCATCGGCGGCGTGGTGGAGGGGATGCAGTGGCTCGGCACCTTCCATTCCATCGGCGCGCGCATGCTGCGGCGGCACGCGGAGCTGGCCGGGCTGAAATCAAATTTCACCATTCTCGATGCCGACGACCAGCTGCGCCTGATGAAGCAGCTGATCGAGGCGGACAACATCGACGAGAAGCGCTGGCCCGCGCGCACGCTGGCCTCCTTCATCGACGACTGGAAGAACCGCGGGCTGCGTCCCGACGATGTGCCGGATGGCGAAGCGCATGCCTACGCCAACGGCAAGGGCGGCTCGCTCTACCGCCAGTATCAGGAGCGGTTGCGCGCGCTGAACGCGGCGGATTTC
>JAICVV010000451.1 GCA_025935155.1 Alphaproteobacteria bacterium | reverse complement strand
GTGCTGACCAACGCGCGCAGCGATGCGCAGCTGTCATGGGATTTGTTGTTCCTCACCGCGCGCCATTACCTGAAGAAGCAAAGCCCTGCCGATCCCTACGCCTCGCCGATCTATGCCGGCTTCCGCGATTTCCCGCCCCTGATGGTGCACGCCGGCAGCGCAGAGATTTTGCGGGACGACGCCAGCCGCATCGGCGATCGCGCAGCGGAAGCGAACGTACCCGTCAGTGTGGAAATCTACGACGGGATGCAGCATCTGTTTCAGGCCAATCCTGAATTGCAGGAAGCGAAGGTGTCGCTGCAGCGGCTGGGGCAGTTCATCCGGCAGCGCGCCGGCCGCGCTCCCGCCGCCACTGCCGCGCAGTGAATCTCGCTGCTGCTGCGTTCGGACTTGGATGCGCGGCGCTGTTTGCGCGGGAGGCGACCGCCGCGGACCTCGAAACGGTGGTGGTCACGGCAACCGCGTTGCCCGGCACCACGCTCGATCTCAACCAGATCGCCACCAACGTGCAATCGTTCTCCGCTGCCGATCTCATGCGTGCCGGTCCGGCAAACGCGTTGCAAACACTGAGCACAGAAGCAGCGGGCGTGTCGCTGGCCGATGCGCAGGATAATCCGTTGCAGCCGAACCTGTTCTATCGCGGGTTCGAAGCATCGCCACTGGCGGGCGATGCGCAAGGATTGGCGGTGTATGTGGATGGTGTGCGCTTCAATCAGCCGTTCGGGGATGTGGTGAATTGGGACCTGATCCCGGATGTCGCTATCGGGCATCTGACGGTCGAAGGTTCCAACCCGGTATTCGGCCTGAATGCGCTCGGCGGCTCTGTTTCTGTGCAGCTGAAGAACGGTTTCGATTGGCAAGGTGCAGAGGCGGAGGCGTTTGGCGGCTCCTTTGGCCGTGCGCAAACGTCACTGCAATATGGAGAGAGCGACGGCGATATGTCAGTTTATGCGGCGGCTACCGGTCTTAACGACAATGGCTGGCGCGATCATTCGCCAACCCATGCCGCACAGGACTTTGCGGATTTCGGATGGCGAAAGAGCGGCACTGAGCTGCATCTGAGCGTGATCGGTGCGTCAACGGCACTTACGGGCAACGGACCCGCGCCTGTGGAACTTCTGGCGGTGGATCGCTCCGCGATCTTTACCTTTCCGGACAAGACGGACAACGGTTACGCGCTGGCAAATCTGTCCGGCTCTTCGCAGATTGGCGCGGCGCTGTCGGTGCGGGGGAATGTCTATCTCAGCCGTTTCCGCCAACGCACTCGCAATGGCGATGCCAGCGATGCGGCGCCGTGCGATTCCGGCGAACTGTGCCTCGACGACCGGACGATTTTGACAGACGCGAGCGGAAATCCGATCCCGGACTTCCTCTCCGGCGGCGTGTACGCCCAGCTCAACCTTACCTCGACGGATACGCGGGGCTTTGGAGGAAGCTTGCAGACCAGCTACAGGCAACCGGTCCTGAGGTTCGACAATCAGTTCCTTGCGGGCGTTGCGTACGATGGCGGACGAACGGATTTTGCCGCGCAATCGGACCTTGGCGCGCTGACGCCTGCGCGCGGGTTTCGGGGGCCGGGAATTGT
>JAICVV010000163.1 GCA_025935155.1 Alphaproteobacteria bacterium | reverse complement strand
GCAAGGCGTTGGCTCCGCCACCACCAACGCCGTCGTCACCGCGTCCATTTCCATTCTCGCCGCCAATTATTTGCTCACTAACCTGCTGTTCACCAGATGAGCGCGATGGCGGCCGGGAACGGAATCCCTAAAGTCGAGCTGAGAGGCGTGAAGAAGCGCTTCGGCGACAAGATCGTGCTGGACGGCGTCGACCTCGTGCTGCAGCAGGGCCATTCCCTGGTGGTGATCGGCGGCTCCGGCACCGGCAAGTCGGTGATGATCAAATGCGTGCTTGGCATCCTTACACCGGACGAGGGACAGGTTTTCGTTGACGGCCGGGAAGTCACGCGACTGCGCGGCAGAGCACGCGAAGACGTTCTGAAAAAATTCGCCATGCTCTTCCAGGGCGCGGCGCTGTTCGATTCGCTGCCGGTCTGGGAGAACGTCGCCTTTGGCCTCATTCAGGGCCACGGTGTGCCGCGCAAAAAGGCTCGCGACATCGCCATCGAGAAGCTGGCGAAGGTGGGGCTGGGTAGCGACGTGGCTATGCTGTCGCCCGCGGAATTGTCCGGTGGCATGCAGAAACGCGTGGGGCTGGCCCGCGCCATCGCCGCCGATCCGGAGATCATCTTCTTCGATGAGCCCACCACCGGCCTCGATCCCATCATGGCCGATGTAATTAACGACCTGATCGTGTCGACCGTGAAGGATCTCGGCGTCACCACCTTATCCATTACGCACGACATGGTGAGTGCGCGGAAAATCTCCGATCACATCGCCATGCTGTACAAGGGCAAGATCGTCTGGGCCGGTCCGACCGCCGAGATCGACAGCAGCGAAAGCGCGCTGGTCGACCAGTTCATCCACGGCCGCGCCGAAGGCCCCATCAAGATGGAAGTAAGGGCGTAGCCACCTGCTCACCCTCGCCCCCGCGCTAGCGGGGGAGAGGGCAGGGTGAGGGGGCGGTCGAATCGGAATAGATTGACGTCGCATGGCGCCCGCTCAAAAGCATGACTCACTTCATACCCTCCCCTTGAGGGAGGGTCGAAATTTGCGAACGCCAGTGGAGCAAATTTCGGGGAGGGGTGATGCTTTTGGAATTCCCCGTCCCGAACGAACTCGCTTTGCTCATTCGTTCGACCCTCCCTCAAGGGGAGGGTAGGAGATGGCCAGATCGTCTCAAAACTTCGTTTGCCAATCCTGCGGTGCGGCGCATTCCAGATGGAACGGCAAATGCGACGCTTGCGGCGGCTGGAACACCATCGTGGAAGAAGCGGCCGCCGTTCCGGCAGGTGCCGGCGCGCGGCGTAGCAAAGGGCGGCCATTCGCGCTTGAGGATTTGCAAACCGCCGATGAACTCCCGCCGCGCCGCACCACCGGCATCGCGGAATTCGATCGGGTTTGCGGTGGCGGCCTCGTACCGGGCTCGGCGATCCTCATCGGCGGCGATCCCGGTGTCGGCAAGTCCACGCTCATCCTGCAGGCGTTGGCATCGCATGCCCTTCAAGGCGCCCACGCGATTTACATTTCCGGCGAAGAGGCGATGGCGCAGGTGCGCATGCGTGCCGCCCGCATGGGCCTTTCGCAATCGCCGGTCGCGCTGGGCTCGGCAACCTGCGTGGAAGACATCCTCAGCACGCTCGAAAGCGGCCCCACGCCGTCGATCCTCGCCATCGATTCCATCCAGACCATCTGGACCTCCGCGCTGGATGCCGCACCGGGCACGATTGCACAAGTGCGCACCGCCTCTTTCGATCTGGTGCGCTACGCCAAGGCCTCGGGCGCCGCGCTGCTGCTGATCGGCCACGTCACCAAGGAAGGGCAGATCGCCGGCCCCAAGGCAGTCGAGCATCTGGTCGATGCGGTGCTCTACTTCGAGGGCGAACGCGGGCACCATTTCCGAATCCTGCGGGCGGTGAAAAACCGCTTCGGCCCCACGGATGAAATTGGAGTGTTCGAGATGACGGGCCGCGGTCTCGCCGAAGTCAGCAATCCGTCCGCCCTGTTCCTCGGGGACCGCAGCGGCACAGCGCCCGGAACGGCGGTCTTCGCCGGCCTGGAGGGCACCCGCCCCCTGCTGGTGGAAATCCAGGGATTGGTAGCGCCCGCCGGCTACGGCACTCCGCGCCGTGCCGTGGTGGGCTGGGATTCCGCCCGCCTTTCCATGCTGCTGGCGGTGCTGGATGCGCGGGCGGGCCTCGCAATGGGAAGCCAGGATGTCTATCTGAACGTGGCAGGCGGGCTGAAGGTGAGCGAGCCGGCCGCGGACGTGGCGACCGCCGCGGCGTTGATCTCCGCCTTTTCGGGCCAGCCGCTGCCGAGCGACTGGGTCTATTTCGGCGAGGTCAGCCTTTCGGGCGCGGTGCGTCCGGCGCCACAGCCGGAGCTCCGGCTGAAGGAAGCGGCCAAGCTGGGCTTCCATACCGCCGTGGTCCCGGAAGGCACCAAGGCGGAAGGCGCAGGTTTGGAGCTGAAGTTCGTGCGCGATGTGGCGGAGCTGGTGCAACTGGCGGGCGGTGTGCCGCGGCGGCGCCGGAGTGGAAACGAATCGGATGAGTGAGCTGCACATCACATGGGTGGATATCGCGGTGGCGGCGATCCTTATCCTGTCTACGTGGATGGCGATTGCGCGCGGCTTCGTGCGGGAGACGCTGTCCATCTTCGCCTGGGCTGCGGCGGCCTTCGCCACGCTCTATTTTGGCCGCTATGCGGCCGCGGCGTTGGCGCCGCATGCGCCAAGGATAGTGGCGCAGGTGCTGGGCTACGCGGGCGTGTTCCTGCTGGTGCTGATTCCGCTGGCGCTGATCGGCGCGGGAATCTCGCGCCAAATACACGCCTCGCCGATGGGCGGGCTCGACCGCACGCTCGGCGCGCTGTTCGGCATTCTGCGTGGCTTCGTCACCATTGCGGTCCTGTACATTCTCTATTCGCTGGTGATCCCGGTGCCCGTGCAGGCGCACTGGATAAAGGATGCCCGCACGCTGCCGCTGATCCAGAAATCCGCCAGCACCCTGCTCTCGCTGCTCCCGGAGCACGATGCGAACTACGTCATGCAGCGGGCGAAAAGCGGCGATACCACGGAAACCACCGTGCAGCGGCCGGTGAAGGACGCCGGCGACATGGCCTCCACGCAGCGCGGCGCCAAAGCCCCGCCGCCCAAACTGTTGCACAAAAGCTATGGCGCGGAGGACCGCCGCAGGCTAAACCGCGTCATCGAGGCCACGGGACACGGGCAATGACCGGCCTCACGGAGCACGAATTGGCGTTCGACGACGACACGCTGCACGAGGAATGCGGCGTCTTCGGCATTTTCGGCCACGATGACGCCGGCGCGCTGGCGGTGCTGGGGCTGCACGCGCTGCAGCACCGCGGGCAGGAATCGGTTGGTATCGTCACCTATGACGGTGCGCAGTTCATCGCCGAACGGCATCTGGGGCTGGTCGGCGATGTGTTCGGCAAAAACAGCATCCATGCCCAGAAATTGCGCGGGCGCCAGGCGCTGGGGCACGTGCGCTATTCCACCACCGGCGGCACCACGGTGCGCAACGTGCAGCCGATGTTCGCCGATCTGGCGTCGGGCGGCATTGCGCTCGCGCACAACGGCAATCTCACCAATGCCGTGGCCCTGCGCGACGAGCTGGTGCACGAAGGCGCCATCTTCCAGTCCACGTCCGATACCGAAACCGTCATTCACCTGATCGCGCGCAGCCGCTTCGAGCCTATCGTCGACAAGCTGATCGATGCGCTGAAGCAGGTGGAGGGTGCCTATTCGCTGGTTGGGCTGACCAACAAAAAACTGATCGGCGTGCGGGATCCGTGGGGCGTTCGGCCGCTGGTGCTGGGCGAACTGGACGGCGCGCCCATCCTCACATCCGAAACTTGCGCGCTCGATATCATCGGCGCCACGTTTGTGCGCGACGTCGAGCCGGGCGAGCTGGTGGTGGCCACCAAGGACGGCATCGAGAGCTATTTCCCCTTCACGCGGCATCCGGAGCGCTTCTGCATTTTCGAATACATCTACTTCGCGCGGCCGGATTCGGTGGTGGAAGGCCGCAACGTTTACGAAGTGCGCAAGCGGATCGGCGAACAGCTGGCGCGGGAGTCGCCTGTGGAAGCCGACATGGTGATTCCGGTGCCGGATTCCGGCGTGCCGGCGGCGCTCGGCTATGCCAACGCAGCGAAGCTGCCGTTCGAGCTCGGCATCATCCGCAACCATTATGTGGGCCGCACCTTCATCGAGCCGTCGGATCGCATCCGCCATCTCGGTGTGCGGCTGAAGCACAATCCCAACCGCGCGCAGCTGCAGGGCAAGCGCGTGGTGCTGGTGGACGATTCCATCGTGCGCGGCACCACGTCGAAGAAGATCGTGCAGATGGTGCGCGATGCCGGGGCGCGCGAAGTGCATTTCCGTATCGCCAGCCCGCCGACGACACACTCCTGCTTCTATGGTGTCGATACGCCGAACAACCAGGACCTGCTGGCGCATCGCATGAGCGTGGAAGAGATGCGGCAGTTCATCGACGCCGACAGCCTCGCCTTCATTTCCATGGATGCTCTCTACCGCGCCATGGGCGAAGCGGGGCGCGACAGCAAGCGCCCGCAATTCTGCGATGCCTGCTTCTCCGGCGATTATCCCATCGAGCTCACAGATGTGGATGGCGGCCGCAAGCGCAAGCAGCTCTCGCTCCTCGCCGAAGTTGCGTAAAGAGCGGTCTGCTTCCCTGACAGGAAAAACACGTCATCGCCCGGTTGCGCGAAACAGCGCGATCCGGGCGACCCAATTGGATCACCCGCATGAAGCGGGTGATGACGGTGTAGGGTTCAATCCTATTCAGTCAGTGACGCTTTGAATTAGTAGCCGCGGTCCACGTCGTCCATCACCGCGAGTGCCTGCTCAAAGTGCTCCGGACTTAAGGCCAAGGGCCCGTTAAACGGCCGGCTCAGCACGATCATGATGAAGAGCAAGAGCCCGATCAGCGAGGCGGCAAGGCTCGCCATCAGCACGTGCGGCCATGCCTGTTCCATGTAAATGAAGAAGCTCATCACCATCACGATCGCTCCGCCGCCGAGCGCACCGAGCCACATCACCCAGGGAATGTTGTCGGCGGCCTCCAGCAGCCGCCGGTTGCGGTCGGCGACGATGATCGATTTCGTCGCGAGAAATTGCGCATCAACTTCCGAATCGGCGGCTTTCTGCACCGGCGTCAGCCGGCTGAATTGGCGGTCGAGCTCGCCGATATCGTGCCGCGCACGCATGCTGCCGGCGTTCGCTTTTCCCATGGTGGGCCATTCGTCGTTGATGACGGCATCGGCATATTCACGGATCAGCCGGCGCGATTCGATGCCGTGCGGCCCCTGCATGCCGTAGGTGAGGCGGTAAATCGCCACCAGCGAAGCGGCTTCT
>JAICVV010000432.1 GCA_025935155.1 Alphaproteobacteria bacterium | reverse complement strand
TTCGATGCGCAGCGCCTTGCCGGCAGGCAGCGAGCGGATTCTGTGATTGAACCGCCATACCAGCCGAGGCGAGACCGCTTTTTCGACCAGGTAGCGCCGTACGGTTTGCGGCGGAAGATCGAACAGCCGGCCGTCGTGCAGGGAGCGCCGCAGCTTGAGATATTCGGCGTGCGCCCACACGAGAGGCATAGCCGACCCGGACGCCCGGCCGACATGCAGCTCCCGCTCCGGTATGTCCGCTGCGCCCCAAACTTGTTCGGGTATCAAGCCGCCCTCGTTGGCGAAGGCTTCCATCATGGCCATGAGCCGCCTCGCCGCATCGATCCGGTCCGCCGCAAGTTCGTAATGAGCCCGCTCACCGGTGAGCAGCGGCCACCCGCGACCGATTCCGGTACCGTCAAAAGGAGCTCCATCCTCATGCTCGCCATAGCCATCGTCGTTGTACCGATGCCAGGTGGAACCGGACGGCGTTTCGACCTTGAGTAAAGCATCAATGACCTTGACCGTGTCGCGCATGCGCGGGTCGTCGGCTGCGCGTACGCCGAAGCGCACCAAAGCCAGAGCGTCCGGGCTCACCAGATGACCGGCACTGCGAGTGTCCTCCGCGGCCGCGACGTTCTTGATACGAACGTCCTTCTGCCGTAGCGGCGTGCCTATGCCCTCCGGGGCTATCCGAACGTAGTATCCGTCGACGCCGTACCGGTTACACCAGTCGGTGCTCGAGACGTACATCCAGTGATCGATGCAGCTGTGCCACACATCGGCCGTCTCCCGCAGATAACCGGCAACGGACGCTTCCTGACATAGATCGGCGAGGTCCGCCGCTGCCAGGAGGGCTGCGATTTCCGCGCCCACCGTGAACGGTGAATAGCCAGGGTCTTCCTCCCAACGATCCTGGGGGCTCACTGGACCGCTGCGGATCAGATAGCCGGCGGCTCGCCGCACCATGGGCCAAAAATGGATCACGTCGGTGGGGCTCAGCGCTTTTTCGCGCCAAGCCAGGTCCACCAGGAGGATCGGCAACGCCGTCTCGTCCATCTGGATCCCGTTCCAGTAAGGTGATCCATCCAGCCACATGTTCTGCGGCCAGTGCCCGTCCTCCTGCTGCGTGGCCTGAAGATACGTCAGGGCGCGGCGGGCATCCTCGTACGCTCCGGCGGCGAGCAAGCCGCCCGCTGTTTCCACCATGTCGCGCGGCCAGACCAGATGATATCCGCCGAGATCATTGTCACCCTTGCTGAATCCCCACGGAATGGCCAGGCTGGCGATGAGGCCGCCGGGGACCATCTTGGATTCGTGGGTACGCAACACGGCGAGGCTGATGTCGGACAGATCGCCCGGGCTGGCCGCCGGTTTCATCGGCGGGGTATGGGTCCTGATCCATCCCTGCCAGCCGGCGATGTAGTCCTTGCGCGCCGTCGCAAAACCGTCATGCAGGCTGGCGATGGCGTTTCGCGCCGCCAATTCGGGCTCGCTGCCGAAGCCGAGCGCCAGTACGAAGGCTCCCTCCGATTTGAGCAGATCGATCTCCCCAATCATGGCCACATTGCCGTTGTCGGCGAGGTCGTATTCCCAAGTCATCCGCTTGTGCGCCTTCAGATCCTGCCAGCCGTCGGTCGACCCGACGTAGCCAACCGACCGCTTCGCCCAGCCTACGGAGCACGCGAGCGCGAGCGCATTGCCCTCACGCCGTGCAAACAGCAGCGGCGTACCCTCGAAATCGTCCACCCAAGCGGTGTTGCCGCCGCCTTGATTGCCCAGATGCGGCGCCAGCAGGACATGCAGGCGATAGTC
>JAICVV010000263.1 GCA_025935155.1 Alphaproteobacteria bacterium | reverse complement strand
TTGCACGCAACGGCCGAAGAAGAACTTGCATGGCGGGGCGGCCGGATTGTAGCGCTGCGCCTGACCGAGAAACGCTGAGGGGCTATACGAATCGCCGGTGACCTGCCACAAAGCTACCGATTGGCGCTGGCCGGTTTCGGCAACGGTTTTGTGAAATCGAGTTGCAATCGCTCGAAGGCCAGTGGTTCGATCCGTGCAGGTTCCTGAAACGGATTCGAAAAGGCGTAGATGAAAAAGAGAATGACGCCCGAATAGGCCCCGAATACCGACAGCAGCACCAGGTGCGAGCGCGACGGCCGGGACACATAAAACGGAATCGCGAGCAGCACGAGACCGATGATCGCAGGCGGCCAGAACACACCGCTGAAATCCTCGCCGACGGGCGCGGTTCTGGTTTGCCTCAGGCGCGCGATCGTCGTGATCCGGTCCCGCATCCGGTTGGCAAGGAAGTGCTCGCGATCTGTGGACGGCCTCAGATCGAGCACGCGCTGGTAGACATCCTCCCAATCTGCCCAGGCCCGCGGGGATAAAATTTTAGCACGGCCGAGTGAATCCCACTCTGGACCAGCCGCGGTGATCAGATAGTCACGAATGTCCTTTTGCACCGGCACGACATCCGGCCCGCCATAGCGACGGATATCGTTGTAAACATCGGCGATTGCGACCGCCTCTTCCACAAGCGCCGAGCGGATATCCTTGTAGTCGCTCAATTCCTGCGCATAGACCAACGCAAGAATGAGACCATAGAGCGTGGCGATGCGCGTGCCGACGGCGGCCGCCGTTTCGTGCGTTCGCTCGCTCTCCTCGCGGCCCAGCACCGTCCGCGCCGCGAAATAGCTGCCGAGAACAACGGCGATGGCGATGCCAACGAAAGCCGCGCAGATACCGGCCGATACGAGCGAATCCGTCATGCCTTTTCCCCCAGCGCAACGCACTATCTCATACACTTGCCCGTTCGGCACTCCCCTTCCCGAATTTGGCAGGCTAAGAACGGCCCGATCATTCCTCAGGGGACGCGGCATGGAATTGAACGCATCTGTCTCGGCGGTGGTGACCGGCGGTGCTTCAGGATTGGGCGAGGCCACCGCGCGCGCGCTGGCAAAGAAGGGTGTCAAGGCCGCCATTTTCGATCTGCAAAAGGAACGGGGCCAAAACGTTGCCACGGAAATCGGCGGCATTTTTTGTCAGGTGAACGTCACCAGCGACGAGAGCGTTGCAGCAGGATTCAGGCGCGCCCGCGAGGCGCACGGACAGGAGCGTATTCTTGTCAACTGCGCGGGCACCGCCAATGCGATCCGGACCGCATCCCGCGACAGAAAGACCGGCGAAATTCGCTACTTTTCGGCGAAGGATTTCGACCGCATCATTCAGATCAATCTTGTGGGTACCTTCCGCTGTATCGCAATGAGCGCAGCCGGCATGCTGGCATTGGATCCGCTTGCGAGCGGCGAACGCGGCGCCATCGTCAATACCGCATCGGTGGCCGCACAGGACGGCCAGATCGGCCAGGCGGCCTACAGCGCCTCCAAAGGCGGCGTGAACTCACTCACGCTGGTTGTGGCGCGCGATCTCGCGCAGGAAGGAATCCGCTGCAACACGATCATGCCCGGCCTGTTCAACACGCCGCTGCTGCAGGGCATGCCGGACCACGTCAGAGACGCTTTGGGGGCGCAGGTGCCATTTCCCCCGCGGCTGGGCAATCCGGCAGAATACGCGTCGCTGGCGCTAGAGATGATCCGCAATCCTTATTTCAACGGCGAGTGCGTGCGCCTCGACGGTTCGATCAGAATGGCCCCACGTTAATCAGGCGCGGGCGAGTTCGCGGATCTGGCTGTTGGCGAGCGTAAGTTTGGCGATGGAAAGATCGCCAGTGCGTTCGAGCTCATGCAGGAACGCCCTGGTGCGCGACAATGCTTCGGCATGGGAGCCGGCCCACGCTTCTGCTGCCCTCACACCCTCCGCACGTCCGTTGCCGCCATTTGCCTGGCACAAAGCCTGCTCGGTCAATACGCGCTGACTTGAGTACAGATCGTCGGCAATGCGGCGGATGGCCAGACGGTCCCAGTGCTCGCCGGCGCTAACCCGTGCGGCGAGATTGCGTAACCGATCCAGCTCCAGCGTTGTTCCAATGGCGAAATAGGCGCCCGCCACCAGATCGATATCGAGACCCTGAGCGTGCGCGAGCAGGGCAATTTCCGGCGCTCTGCTCCACAGCGGAAGCGCCGCCACGTCATGTGCCAAATCCTCCGGCACGCCGGCTTCCATCAGCCGCCCGATATAGGCCATGCGCTCGTCGAGCTCGTATTTTGAAATCAGGGTGGAATAGGTGCCACGCAACGCATCGACACCGGCGCGATACTGCGCGACCGTAGCGCCGAGATCGGCGCCGGCAGCCACGTTGGTCAAAAACCAGATTCCCACGCGCCGGAACGTCTCCGCGATCTCCGCATACATTCTGGTTTGCACATCGGCTTGCACTTTGTAGTCCAGTGCATCGATACGCGCCTTGATGGCACCGAGCCCGAACGCAGCTTCCATGACGACAAAGGCGCGGGCCACCTGCGTGCCGGAGGCTCCAGCCACCTCCTTCATGCGGTGCACGAAAACAGGACCGGCAAGGTTGACGATTCTGTTGGAAATCTCGTTGCAAATGATTTCCCGCCGCAGGCGATGATGCGTAAGCTCGGCGGCAAAGCGCCGTGCGATAACAGCCGGGTAATAGTGCGCAAGCAGCGCGGTGAAATAGCCGTCGTCCGGCAATTCGCTCGCCAGCAACTCGGCATCGAGATCGAGTTTGGCGTAGGCTAGCAACACCGCGAGTTCAGGCCGTGTAAGCGGAGCGTTCTCCTGCGCCCGCCGCCGCAATGCGGCGTCGCCGGGCAGGTATTCGACGGCGCGATCCAGTTTGCCGCGATGTTCTAGCTCGCGCATGAAACGGCTCTGCGCATCGAGATCGCGCATCCCTAGACATTGCGAAACCGACAATGCAAGCGTCTGGTCGTAGTTGTCCTTCAGCACCTGTGCAGCGACATCGTCAGTCATCGATTCGAGAAGGCGGTCGCGCTCTTGCGGCGAAATCTCGCCGCGGCGCAGAGGTCCGCTCATCAGAATCTTGAGATTCACTTCATGGTCGGATGTATCGACGCCCGCCGAGTTGTCGATAGCATCGGTGTTGATGCGGCCGCCTTTCAGCGCATATTCGATGCGGCCAAGCTGAGTGGCGCCAAGATTGGCACCTTCACCGATGACTTTCGCCCGCAGTTCCGCACCATCCACGCGGATCGCGTCATTGGCCCGGTCTCCCACTTCAAGGTTGCTCTGTCCCGCTGCTTTCACATACGTGCCGATGCCGCCGAACCAGAGAAGATCGACATCCGCTTTCAGCAGCGCCTTCATCACTTCTGCCGGCGCCGCCTTGTCTGCGGAAAGTCCCGTCAGGTTTTGCAGCTCCGGCGACAGTGGAATTTCCTTCAAGCTACGCGAGAACACGCCGCCGCCTTCCGAGATCAGCGACTTGTCGTAGTCTTCCCAGCTGGACCGCGGCAGGTCGAAGAGACGCTTGCGTTCGTTCCAGGTCTTTTCCGCGTCGGGATTTGGATCGACGAAGATATGGCGATGATCGAAGGCGGCCAGGAGCTTCGTCTGCTTCGACAACAGCATGCCGTTGCCGAACACGTCACCCGACATATCGCCGATGCCAATGCAGGTGAACGGCTCATTTTGGATATCGCGATCCATTTCGCGGAAATGCCGCTGTACCGCCACCCACGCGCCTTTGGCGGTGATGCCCATTTTCTTGTGGTCGTAACCGTGGCTGCCGCCTGAGGCGAAAGCATCGCCAAGCCAGAAGCCGCGCGACTCCGCAATGCCGTTG
>JAICVV010000400.1 GCA_025935155.1 Alphaproteobacteria bacterium | reverse complement strand
GATTCCTGGTCCAGCGTGTCGTCCGCCAGCCAATCCTGCCATTCGGATTCAGACTCCGAGCGCAGCGGCGCATTGAGAGAAGAATCCGGCGCGGTCAGCCGCCGGTTCATGTTGATGACTTCCTGCTCCGGCACCGCCAGCTGGCGCGCGATTTCCTTCGTATGTTCGGGCGTGAGGTCACCTTCCTCGATCGCGTTGATCTTGGTCTTCGCCTTGCGCAGGTTGAAGAACAGCTTCTTCTGCGCCGCGGTGGTGCCCATTTTCACCAGGCTCCACGAGCGCAGGATGTATTCCTGGATCGCCGCGCGGATCCACCACATGGCATAGGTCGCCAGTCGAAATCCGCGGTCCGGCTCGAACCGCTTCACCGCCTGCATCAGTCCCACATTGCCTTCGCCCACCACTTCGGAGAGTGGCAGGCCATAGCCCCGATACCCCATGGCAATCTTGGCAACGAGCCGGAGGTGAGACGTCACCAACCGGCGGGCGGCTTCCGGATCCTCATGCTCCTTCCAGCGCTTGGCGAGCATGTACTCCTCTTCCGGTTCCAGAAGGGGGAACTTCCGGATCTCCGAAAGGTATCGCGATAATCCGCCCTCCCCCTGGAGCGCGGGAACGCCACGGCTGCTCATGTTCGATCCTCTGATTTCGCCTGCGCGGGAAAGGGCAGGCGATAATGAGTCAACGCACCGAAGGCGGGATCGGCCAACCCAAAGCCCCAGCAGCCGGCACAATTGGCCATATGGGTATTTAACAATCTGATTTCAATGCTTGCGCAACCGTGCAGTGAATTCGGCGCAATGTTCCTGACGATGCCGTGTTGCAGGCGAAAGTTCCCATTCGAACCTGTGAAAAACGGGGAGGGGTATCCCCCCGCAATTCCCCAACACGCAAGATGTTGCGTTTCGGGGGCGACAGAGGCAGTCGAAGTACAGAATTCGCGCATTTCGAACGCGTGGATTGGCGCCGAACGCGTCTGTCTACTACCGAAATCCCGCTCCAAGATCGGTGTTGCCGTGCTCGTCATACACGGCATTGTAAGGCCACTTCGGAACTGGGGAACAAAAATATTTCGTGATTGATCCCGCACTCTTTTCAACCGTATGGCGGGGAACGGCGATCGATACACGAGCGATACGAAGCACTTCGGCAGAAAAGCACACCTTCAGCGCGACGCCAGGCCGAGAACCTGCCCGCAATCGCGCCGAAGGCCCGGGGGTATAGGAATTACGGACGCGCTTCCAGCACCAGGTTGAAGGGTGTTTCCGTGGCGCGGCGGAAAGAGGAGAAGCCCGCTTCATCCACCATGATTTCGCGTAGGCGCTTTTCGCCGGCCTGCGCGCCAAGCGCAGGACCGTTCTTCGCCAGCGATACCGGCACGCAAACCAGGGATGACGCGCCGTAATACACACGGCCCACCGGATTGTGGTTTGCTTCCGGCGTATCGCCAGCGGCGGGTTCCACCAGCATCGCCACCCCATCCGGCTTCAGCTGCTTGCGCGCGTGCCGCGCCGCACTCACCGGGTCGGCCATATCGTGCAGGCAATCGAAGAAGGAAATGAAATCGAACCTGTCTTCACGATAATCAGTGGCATCGGCTACTTCAAACCGTGCATTCGGCACGTCTGCGGCCTTCGCGCGCTGTCGCGCCGTCGCGATCGATTCATCGTGGTAATCGAAGCCGATAAACTCGGAATTGGGGAAGGCCTTGGCGAGCAGCACTGTACTGGCGCCATGTCCGCATCCCACATCTGCGGCCTTGGCGCCCCGCTTCAGTTTTGCTTCCACGCCGTCCAGCGCCGGAATCCACGAACCGAGCAGATTGGCATTGTAGCCGGCGCGGAAGAAGCGTTCGCAGCCGTGGAACAGGCACTCATGATGCTCGCCCCATTCCATGCCCTTGCCGGTGCGGAAATTCTCCAGCGCCCGTTCGCGCACGTGATACAGATCCTGCACCAGATAATAGGCGCCAGGCAGATCGACCGGCCCGTTCGGATCGGCGAGACACAGCGACTGCTCATCGTCCAGACGATACTTGCCGCTGGCCGGATCGTAGTTGACATAGCCGCCCGCTGCCTGGTTGTTCAGCCATTCGCGCACATAGCGCTCGTTTGTGCCTGTCTTGAGCGCAAGCTGCGCCGGTGTCAGCGCCTCTTTCGCCAGTTCCTTGTAGAATCCAAGTTGATCGCCGATGGTCATCAGCACAGCGCTCATCGCCGCG
>JAICVV010000128.1 GCA_025935155.1 Alphaproteobacteria bacterium | reverse complement strand
TTCATCTCCCGGTTTTTCGCGCCGGACAAAGGCGTGCCGGAGGACCCGGTGACCGGCTCGGCGCATTGTGCGTTGGTGCCGTTCTGGGCGAAGCGATTGGGCAAGAAGATGCTGAAGGCGCGGCAGGTTTCTCCCCGCGGCGGCAATCTTCTGTGTACAGACGATGGCGACCGCACCCTTCTCGCGGGCTCCTGCGCCCTTTATATGCGGGGCGAGATTATCGTTTAACGCGTGTCGGTTTCATCGGAGCAGCTACGGCCGAACTGCGACAGGCCCTCTTCCAGAAAATCGCCCAGCATCGGCAGCCCGAGAAGGTATTGCGCAGTGCGGTTGTTGTGCTCCTGCCGCGCGAGTTTCAATGCCTCACTCCACTCCGATTTGTCATAGGTGCCGCGCCCGAGCCATGCCAGCGCAACCAGGTTGATCTGCTCTTCGACGTCGAGGCCCGAGATGAAATCTGTCAGCAACCGGTAGACCGGGTCTTTCGGATTGTCCTCCAGCACATCGCGGTAGCCGTCGTCCGGCGCGTCCGAGCCGGAATTGGGATCCGTCGTGCCTTCCTTCACATCGAATTGCCGGGCGTTCACGATGATGTAGCAGACAGCATCCGTGGAGATGCCAAGCTCCAGAAGCTCGGTATCGGCTTTCGTCTGCTGCGAGAGCGCCATGACGTTTCCTTGCGTGTGCTGCATAGGCGAAACGCTTGTCACGCGCGCACCGTTCCGGCCCGGCGTGTTGCCGGAACCGCGGCAAGTAACTAGATTCCGGCTTGGGCCACGCCGCCCCAACGCGGCGCGATCGTTCTGGAAGGAATGAGCTATGACCGGTTTGAAGCCGGCCGTGCGCCCCGCACGGCCTTTTTTTTCGTCCGGGCCTTGCGCCAAGCGGCCCGGCCGCACGCCTGAGGCAGTAAGCGGCGCATTGCTGGGGCGTTCCCATCGCTCGGCGGCCGGCAAGGCGAAATTGAAAGAAGCCATCGACCGCACACAAGCGCTGTTGCGCGCGCCAGACGATTTCCGCGTCGCCATTGTGCCGGCTTCCGACACCGGAGCGGTCGAAATGGCAATGTGGAATCTGCTGGGGCCGCGGCCGGTGGATGTGTTTGCGTGGGAAAGCTTCGGTCAGGAGTGGGTGACGGACACGGCAAGGCAGCTCAATCTGGACACGCACGTGCACAGCGCGCCATACGGCGAATTGCCGGAGCTGCGCCTGCCGAAGGATCACGACGCCGTATTCGTGTGGAACGGCACCACCAGCGGCGTGCGCGTGCCGGACGGCGACTGGATTCCTGCTGATCGCGAAGGGCTGACGATCTGTGATGCCACCAGCGCGGCCTTCGCGATGGAGCTGCCGTGGGACAAGCTCGATGCCGTCACCTTCTCCTGGCAGAAGGCGCTGGGCGGTGAAGCAGCGCACGGGATGCTGGTGCTATCGCCGCGCGCCGTGAAACGGCTGGAGGAGCACACGCCGCCCTGGCCGATGCCGAAAATCTTCCGGCTGATGAAGAACGGCAAGCTGATCGAGGGCGCGTTCCTGGGCGAAACACTGAACACGCCCTCGATGCTGGCGGTGGAGGATTATCTCGATACATTGGGTTGGGGGGAAGCGGTCGGCGGACTGCCCGCGCTGATCGCGCGTTCGCAGGCGAATTTTCGTGCTTTGTCGAACTGGGTGGCCGAAAGCGAGTGGGTGGAGTTTCTGGCGCGCGGTCCGCGCTCCCGTTCCAACACCTCGGTGTGTCTGCAGGTCACCGATCCGGTTTTCACGCGGCTGGACGAAGCCGCGCAGCGCGCCATGGTGAAGAAATTTGTCGCGCTGCTTGAGGACGAAGGCGCGGCCTACGATGTCGGCGGACATGCCAATGCACCGCCGGGCCTGCGCATCTGGTGCGGCGCCACCGTGGATTCCTCGGACATCGAAGCGCTGACGCCGTGGCTCGACTGGGCTTGGGCGCAAGTGAAGGCGAATGCCTAAGATTCTGATCGCCGATGCGTTGTCGCCGGCGGCGCTGGCCATCTTTCGCGAGCGGGGCATTGAAGCCGATGTGCGAACGGGCCTTGCAAAAGACGAACTGCTGAAGACCGTTGGCGACTACGATGGCATCGCCGTGCGCTCCGCCACCAAAATCACCGCTGATATTATCAAAGCCGCGAAGAAGCTGAAGGTCGTGGGCCGCGCCGGCATCGGTGTCGACAACATCGATGTTTCCGCGGCGACCGCCGCCGGGGTGATCGTGATGAACACGCCGCAGGGCAATTCCATTACCACCGCCGAGCACGCCATCGCGCTAATGATGGCGCTGGCGCGCGAACTCCCTGCGGCCAATGCTTCCACGCACGCAGGCAAGTGGGAGAAGAACCGCTTCGTTGGCAGCGAACTCTACGGCAAGACACTGGGCCTGATCGGCGCCGGAAATATCGGCTCCATTGTTGCGGATCGCGCCAGGGGTTTGAAGATGAGGGTGATCGCGTACGATCCCTATCTCTCGCCGCAGCGCGCGCTGGAACTCGGCATCGAAAAAGTAGAATTGAGCGAACTATTGCCCCGCGCCGATTTTGTTTCGCTGCACACGCCACTAACCGCTGAAACGGGCAACATCATCTCGGCAGAAGCCATCGCACAGATGAAAAACGGCGCGCGGCTTATTAATTGCGCCCGCGGTGGGCTTGTCGATGAAAATGCGCTGAAGGCGGCGCTGGATTCCGGGCATCTCGCGGGCGCCGCGCTGGATGTGTTCGCGGAGGAACCGGCGAAAACGCACTTCCTGTTCGGGCACGAGAAGGTGATCGCCACCCCGCATCTGGGTGCCTCCACGCTGGAAGCGCAGGAGAATGTCGCAATCCAGATTGCGGAACAGATATCGGATTACCTGCTCACCGGAGCTATCGTGAATGCGTTGAACATGCCGTCCATCGGCGCAGAAGAAGCGCAACGGGTGCGGCCGTGGATTGCGCTGGCCGAGAAGCTCGGTCTGTTTGTCGGCCAACTTACCGAAACCAGCTTTGCGTCTGTCGAGTTGCTCTACGAAGGCTCGGCGGCCGAATTGAACACACGCGCCCTGACGCAAGCCTCGCTCGCTGGGCTGCTGAAACCGATGCTGAGCGACGTGAACATGGTCAACGCGCCGCTCATCGCCAAGGAGCGCGGCGTCCAGCTCAGCGAAACGCGCCGTAATCGTCAGGGGATTTACGAAGGCCACATCAAAATCACGGCGACGCTACAGGATGGCTCGACACGCCGCGCGGCTGGCACCGTGTTCTCCGATGGCCGCCCCCGCCTTATTCAGGCGCGCGACATCAATCTCGATGCGGAATTCGCGCCGCATATGCTCTACGTGATCAACGAGGACAAGCCGGGCTTTATCGGCCAGCTCGGCACAATCCTCGGCAATGCGAAGGTGAACATCGCATCATTCGCGCTTGGCCGCAGCACGCCAGGCGCCGACGCCATCGCCCTTGTCCAGATCGATGATCCCGTGCCGGACGGCGTCTTGGCCGCCATTGCGAACCTTCCATTGGTGCGCCAAGCCAAGGCCCTTGCCTTCTGAACAGCTGCGCCTACTTCTTCCGTGTCGGCGTGGGAGAGGGCTTTCGGTGTCGCCGGATTACGCTATCTACATTCCCTGGGATATCTGGATCGTCAGCTGGGTTGCGGCGGCGATCTGGGCCAACCGCACAGTGAAGCGCCCAGGCGGCGGCCGCGAGGTGCCCTATTTCCTTCTGGAAATGGGCGGCTACATCATGCTCCTCGCCATGGTCGATATTCCCGGACGGCCGATCAGCGCCAACCCCGTTCTCGCCTTCCTGGCAACGCGCTTCTGGACTCTTCCGGCTGATCTTGCATGGGCGATGATTGCTATCGCCGCTGCCGGTTTTGTTTTCTGCTGGTGGGCCCGCATTCATCTCGGCAAGCTGTGGTCCGGCCGCGTGACGCGGAAGGAAGGCCACCGCATCGTGGATACCGGGCCTTATGCTTTCGTGCGCCATCCGATCTACACGGGCGTGCTGACGGCGGCGATTGCCACCGCAGCGCTGAAGGGATCGGTGCATGCCCTGATCGGCGTTTGCATGTTGCTGGTGGCGTATCAATTCAAGGCGCGGCTGGAAGAGCACTTCCTCAGCGAAGAACTCGGCGCCGGAAGCTACGCCGCATACCGCAAGCGCGTTCCGATGCTCGTTCCTTTCGTTCCAAGGTGACACCATGCACGAATCGACCGGTTTCATCATGGCGTCGCCGCCCCGAAATCCGCCTGACAAAACGTGTCCCTTCCCGCTATAAGTGGATACCGTGCCCGAGGCGATTCCCGCCCGCGGCAAGCGATCCGGGTACGGAACAATGTCAAATGTGGCCGTGATCGGCGCCCAGTGGGGCGACGAGGGCAAAGGCAAGATCGTCGACTGGCTTTCCGCGCGCGCCGACGTGGTGGTGCGTTTCCAGGGAGGCCATAACGCCGGCCACACGCTGGTGATCGACGGCGTAACCTACAAGCTGTCGCTGCTTCCCTCCGGCGTGGTACGGCGGGGCAAACTTTCCGTGATCGGCAATGGCGTTGTCGTCGATCCGTGGGCATTCGCGAATGAGGTGGAGCGCGTACGCGCGCTGGGCGTTAGTGTGTCTCCCGAAACCCTGCTGGTCGCGGAGAATGCAGCGCTCATTCTGCCGGTTCATCGCGAGCTGGATGAAGCACGAGAATCTTCGAACAGCACGCAACGGATCGGCACCACCAAGCGCGGCATCGGCCCTGCCTACGAAGACAAGGTTGGGCGTCGTGCGCTGCGGGTGATCGATTTGCACGATTTCGCCTCCTTGCCTGCGAAAATCGAACGGCTGCTCACGCACCACAATGCGCTGCGCCGCGGCATGGCCATATCTGAAATCAATGCGGACGATCTCCTGCAGGCATTGAAAGAAGTCGCGCCGAAGATTCTTTCTTTTGCCGGATGCGCATGGCGGCGGCTGGACGAAGCACGCCGCCAAGGCAAGCGGATTCTGTTCGAAGGCGCTCAGGCTGTGCAGCTTGACATCGATCACGGCACTTATCCGTATGTCACCTCGTCCAACACCGTGGCTGGACAAGCTGCAGCGGGCGTGGGCATTTCACCGCGCGACATCGGCTATGTACTGGGCATTGCGAAAGCCTACACCACGCGCGTTGGCGAAGGCCCATTTCCGACAGAACTTACCGATGAGACGGGCGACAGAATCGGCACGCGCGGCGCGGAATTCGGCACCGTTACGGGACGCAAGCGCCGCTGCGGCTGGTTCGATGCGGTGCTGGTGCGTCAGACGGTCATCACTGGTGGGATCGACGGCCTCGCGCTCACGAAGCTGGATGTGCTCGATGGGTTCGACGAAATCCGGTTGTGCGTGGCGTACCGGCTCGATGGACGCGAGATCGACTGTCTGCCGGCTGACGCGAACGAACAGGCGCGCTGCGAGCCGGTGTACGAAAAGATTGAGGGGTGGACCCAATCCACGCGTGGCGCGCGCTCCTGGGCCGACCTGCCGGCGCAAGCAGTGAAATATGTGCGGCGCGTGGAGGAGTTGATCGGCGCGCCGGTGGCGCTTCTCTCCACGAGCCCCGAACGGGAGGACACCATCCTCGTCCTCGACCCGTTTGTTGACCGTCAGAAATCCATTTGGTAGAAAGGTATTCAAGATGGGTAGATAGGTTCCAAGGATGGGATTAAACATCAAAACCGAAGAAGCGCATCGGCTTGCCAAGAGGATTTCCGAGAAAACCGGCGAGAGTCTCAGTACTGCCGTTACCACGGCCCTAAGAGAGCGACTTGTCCGTATAGAAAAGGAAGACCGGATTGCGCATTTGACAGCCATTGCGAAACGTATCGCAGAACGCCTGAGTACGCCGGGCAGTCCGAAAATGATGGAGATCGAGGATCTCTATGATCAAGAAACCGGCCTGCCAAAGTGATCGTCGACTCATCGGCGCTTGTTGCAGTTTTGCGGCGAGAGCCGGAAGCGGATACTTTTACCCGGGTAATCGGTGAAATTGCGGCCCCGGCGATTAGCGTCGCGAGTTTCTTTGAAACAGCGATCGTTCTCGATTCCCAGCGCGATCCGGTGATCAGCCGTGAGCTTGATCGTTTTTGCAAAGACGCGAACATGCAATTCACGCCTGTGGACCAGACGCAGATGCAAATTGCCCGTCAAGCTTATCGCGACTTCGGCAAGGGTAGCGGACATCCGGCGCGGCTTAACTTCGGAGATTGCTTTGCCTATGCGCTCGCGAAGGCACTGGACGAACCGCTCCTCTACAAGGGCGCCGATTTTTCGCACACCGATATCCGCCCGGCCCTACTTTGATCCGTGACGACGCCCTGGGTAGGCTACGCAGATGATCGTTCATCCC
>JAICVV010000325.1 GCA_025935155.1 Alphaproteobacteria bacterium | reverse complement strand
TCTGGCGCGATGTGGGAACCGCGCAATTCTCCACGGAGCGTGTCCTGCGTCTGGCAAAACAGGCCGGCCGCCGCGTGCACGTCCTGCATGTGACCACGGAGGAAGAGTTGCCGCTGCTGGCCGGCGCGCGCG
This sequence comes from Alphaproteobacteria bacterium, assembly GCA_025935155.1. GTDB lineage: Bacteria > Pseudomonadota > Alphaproteobacteria > Micropepsales > Micropepsaceae > Rhizomicrobium. The sequence goes on along the minus strand of JAICVV010000325.1, from coordinate 2,690 downwards.
ATTTTGCAACCGTCGAAACGACGCCGCAGCATCTCACCCTGGCAGCTCCGGAATGCTACGATCGCCTTGGCACCTATGCGCAGATGAATCCGCCCATTCGCGAATCTCGTCACCGCGAAGCGCTGTGGCGCGCGGTGAACGACGGCTTGATCGATGTAATCGGTTCCGATCACGCGCCGCACAGCCGAGAGGAAAAGGAAAAGGCCTATCCGGATTCACCATCCGGCATGCCCGGCGTGCAGACGCTCGTTACCATTCTGCTGGACCATGTGAATGCCGGAAGACTGTCGCTGGAGCGCTTTGTCGATCTCACCAGCGCGGGCGCAGCGCGCATCTTCGGAATAGCCTCCAAGGGACGCATCGCGCGAGGCTATGACGCGGATTTCACAATCGTGGACGTGAACGCAAAGCGGAAAATCGAGAACAGCTGGATTGCGTCCAAATGCGGGTGGACCCCATTCGATGGCATGACAACCACCGGCTGGCCCGTCGCTACAGTTATCCGCGGGCGCACCATTGTGCGCGACGGCGCACTTACCGCGAGCGGGCAGGGCGTCCCTGTCCGCTTTGTCGAAACGCTGCCTAGTTCAGCGTGAATTCGCCGCCGGCCATTTTCAGTTCCGTGGGTTCGATCAGTCCGCGTGCCGCCACGCGCACCGTGTGCAGCCGCCCCTCGATATTCTTCTCCCAGAAATGGAGAAATCTGTTCAGCACCGGAAACCGCGGCGCCAGATCGAACTCCTGCCAGAGAAACGACTGCAGCAATTCCGGGTGATCTGGCATGCGATAGAGGATCTCAGCCGTCATCAGGCGATAGCCGAGCATAGTCCGTTCCAACTCGCTCATGTCTCTCCGCTCTTTAACAACGCCCCTCGTCTTGGCTCCTTATGGTGCTCCACGAGTCTTAATATAAAGCGTGATAGGAGAGTTCCCGCCTGTCGAGACTTGACGAAGGCGTGAAGGCGATTCGGCCGCTCGCCTTGACCTCTTTGCCGTTTTCCTGTGGTTTTCGCGCCGCGCTGCGGCCATTCTGGCAGCGCTCCACCGACGAAAGTGCCAATGCCCGATTTTCGCGCCGTTCCAATCTGCAAAGACGGAGATATTCAGCATGCGGAGCTTACGTGCCTCGCGCCTGCCGGCGTCCAGGAAATTCTGGCATATCGCATGCGCGGGTGGCTCATGATGGACATGTCGCGCTGAACGGAAGGGGGGAGCAAGCACCGCGCCGAATGGTCTATTTCGTCATCATCTTCCTTGGCTTCTTCATCGGGCTGATCGCCGCCATTCCCATTGGGCCGGTGAACCTGCTCGTGGTGCGCCGGACGCTTGCCTACGATCCGCTGCACGGCTTTATGTCAGGACTTGGCGCCGTACTGGCAGACGCCGTCTATGCCTGCATCACCGCATTCGGCTTCACGGCGCTCGCCCAAATGATCAAGGGGCATTCCACGACGCTCGAGATCGTTGGCGGTCTGATGCTGTTCTTCTTCGGCGCGCGCATGTATTTCGCTCCAGCCAATATCAAGATCGAAGAGGGCGAGCAGGAATCGAAAGCGCTGCCGCTGCTGCGCGCCGTGGCTTCAACCTTTGCGCTGGCGGTAACCAACCCCGCCACCTTGCTTGCGTTCACGGCAATGTTCGCGGGCGCGGCCGGCGTGGTCGGCCAGGAGGCGAGCTTCCACGGCGCAGCTTTTCTGGTGATCGGGGTTTTGTCAGGTTCCACGTTCTGGTGGTTCGCGCTCACCACCATCACCGGCCTGTTTCACCGCCATATCGACGATCGCGTGATGCGCATAATCAACAAGGTCTCGGGTGTCATCATCACTGCGTTTGGCGTGGGGGTTTTTGCGCACCTCATCTTGCGGGCGCACTGATTGGAGCGCTGTCGCTCTAGCCGCGGGCGCGGTAGGGCGGTACGCCGGGGTCGGGAAGCGAAAGATCGGCGGGCAGTTTGCCGGTTTGCCAGAACACATCGATGGGAATGCCGCCGCGCGGGTACCAGAAGCCGGCGATGCGCAGGAATTTCGGCTTGATCGCGGCTACGATCCGCTTGCCGATCATCACAGTGCAATCCTCGTGAAAGGCGCCATGATTGCGAAAACTGGCGAGAAACAGCTTCAGCGATTTCGATTCCAGGATCGATTTCGCCGGCGCGTAGTCAATCACGAAATGCGCAAAGTCCGGTTGGCCGGTGATCGGACAGAGGCAGGTGAACTCCGGCGCCGTGAAGCGCACGAGGTAATCGGTGTCTCGATGCAGATTGGCGACTGCATCGAGCTTCGCCTGGTCCGGCGAATGGGGGAGTGCCACCGCGCGGCCAAGCTGCAATCCTTTATTCATAGACGCAGCTCTGGCCATAGGAAGGGCGGCGGATTTTCACTCGCACGACCTCCGGCAACGACGACTTCGCGCGCTGGAATATGTATCGCGCCAGGTTTTCCAGCGTGGGATTTTCCAATCCCTCGATTTCATTCAGCAGCCGGTGATCGAGATCGGCGCGAATTTCCTCCAGTACCGTCTTCACCGCGCCGAAATCCCGCAGCACGCCAGTGCGCGCATCCGGCTCACCCTGCAACGTCACTTCTACATAAAAGGAATGGCCGTGCAGGCGCCGGTTCTCCGGCGCGCCGAGGCCCAGATAATGCGCGGCATCGAAGCCAAACTCCTGCGTCAGCTCGATCATGGCGCGG
>JAICVV010000186.1 GCA_025935155.1 Alphaproteobacteria bacterium | reverse complement strand
TGCGCTCCGCGGAGAGCACGCGCGTATCCACCGCACTGCGGCCTGCAGGTTTTTCCGTCAGACGCGACGCATTCATATCGCCATAAGCGGTGAGTGCCAGCGTGCGAGGGATGGGCGTCGCGGTCATCACCAGCACGTCGATCGGCTTGTCGCCCTTGCGCTGCAGCTTCATGCGGTGGTGCACACCAAACCGATGCTGCTCATCGACCACAGCCAGCCCAAGATCGCGAAACACGACATCTTCTGAAAACAGCGCGTGGGTGCCGACGAGAATGTCGATCATGCCATTCTCCAGCGCCTTCAAAGTCTGCTCGCGGACGAGTCCTTTTTCGCGGCCGGTGAGGATTGCCATCCGCACGCCTGCGGCTTTCGCCAGCGGCTGCAAAGCTTGCATGTGCTGGCGCGCCAGAATTTCCGTCGGCGCCATCAGAGCGCCTTGCGCGCCGCATTCCACGGCATTGAGCAGCGCGGCCATTGCCACAACAGTTTTTCCGGAACCGACATCGCCCTGCAGCAGCCGCAACATGCGAGAAGGGCTCGCCATATCGGCTTCGATTTCGGCAATGGCGTGATGCTGCGATCCGGTCAGCGTGAAGGGCCGGGCGGCAAATGCTTTTGCCTTCAACCTGCCGGCGCTCTTTAGCGCGCGCCCCTTCTGCCCGCGCATGCGGGCGCGGATCAGCACCAGCGCGAGCTGGTTTGCGAGCAGCTCGTCGTAGGCGAGCCGAAGCCGGGCAGGGGAATCGGGTGAGAGATCGGCCTCACCCTCCGGCGCGTGCGTAGCGAAGATCGCCTCGCGGAACGACGGCCAGCCTCTCGCGCGCAGCAGATTCCTGTCCAGCCATTCCGGCAATTCCGGAACGGCTTCCAGCGCGCCGCGGATCGCCTTCGCCAGCGATTTAAGCGGCAAGCCTTCGGTCAGCCGGTACACCGGCTCGATCAGCGTGAAATCGTCAATGTCTTCGGGGCCGACAATGTGATCCGGGTGCACCATCTGCAGTCCGTCGCGAAAGCGTTGAATGCGCCCACTGACGATCCGCCGCGAGCCTACAGGCAGCGCCCGCTTCAGGTAATCGCCCTTCACACGAAAGAACACGAGATCGACAAAGGCCGTTTCGTCGGCGCAACGCACCTTGTAAGGCCAGCGCGGATTTTGCGATGGCAGATGATCGCGCACCGTCACCTCAGCCGTGGCGATGCGGCCTTCCTCCGCATCCTTCAGTTTCGGGCGATAGCTGCGATCGATGAGGCCCACCGGCAAATCGAACACAAGGTCGAGCAGCCGCGTGCCGGCCACGCGCGCGATCAGCTTCTCCACCTTCGGGCCCACGCCCGAAAGCGTCCGCGTCTCGGCGAACAGCGGAAAGAGAATCGAAGGGCGCATCGAACGAAGATAGGCCAAACGAACTCGTCCTGCTCGTATAATCGGTAGCGGCGGGTGAGCCGTCGATCAACCGAATTGACATGGTCGAGTGGTGTAATTACATGGTAATTATGACAGATCGGGCGTCTCTGACAGCGGAAATCGTTGACATTGGCAATTCAAAAGGTTTGCGAATTCCAAAGCCCATTCGCGATGAGCTTGGCCTGGAGGGCAAGGTCACCCTGACTGTCGCCGAAGGCGCTTTGGTGGTGCGGCCCAAGCGCGGACCTCGCGCAGATTGGCCGGAGCGCTTCGCAAAAGCCGATCGCCATGAGCGCGAGCCTCTGCTCATGCCCGACCATCTCGAGACCGAATTCGACTCCCAGTGGACATGGTGAACCCGCGGCGCTTCGAGGTGTATCTCGTTGCCCTCGATCCGACCCTCGGATCGGAAATCCGGAAGACCCGCCCCTGCGTTGTGGTTTCCCCGAACGAGGCGAACGATGCGTTGGATACGGTCATTGGCGCGCCGATGACGACCACGATCCGGAATTATCCAACGCGCGTGCGGGTACGTTTCCGGCAAAAGAGCGGTGAGATCGCCGTCGATCAGTTGCGAGCTCTGGATAAGCGCCGCCTGATCAAAAAGCTTGGAGTGATTTCGCCGGATGCGCAACAACGGCTGTTGGCCGTTCTGAGCGATTTTTTCTCCTGAATTTCGCTGTTATTTGCCGCTTTAACTGTTCAGACCGAGTCGCTATATCCGCCCAATGTCGAATGCCGAAAACGGTGGCTCTTCGGAGACCCGCCGCAAACAGCTATTGTTCCGCTGCCAGCGCCGTGGCTTCAAGGAGCTCGATCTGATCTTCGGCGCCTTCGCGGCCGAATACCTGAACGAGTTAGACCCAGGTGAGCTGGAGCAGCTCGATCTGCTGCTTAATGCGCCGGATGATGACGTTTACGCCTGGCTGCGCGGATACGAGGCGGTGCCTGCACGTTATGCCACGCCGGTCTTCGACAAACTGAAAACCATCTGTAACCGGAAGTCTCCCGCTTGGATCGTCTGAATTACATTGCAAAGCATCAGGGCCGCTTCACAGTCACCGGCGCCCCGGGTGGCTACGACGCGTATCTCGCCGCCGAGGCGGCGCGCGCGCGCAAAGGGCTGGTGCTGTTCGTCGTCTCCGACGATGCGGCGGAGCGTTGCGCGCTGGATGCGCTTGGCTTCTTCGCGCCCAATATTCCGGTGCTGGACTTTCCCGCGTGGGACTGCCTGCCATACGATCGCGTGTCGCCGAAGCCGGATATCGAAGCGACGCGTCTGGCGACCCTCTCCGCATTGGCGCGACGCAAGCCAGACGATGGTGCGGCGCTCGTTGTGACGACCGTGAATGCGGTGCTGCAGCGTGTGCCGCCGCGCGAGGCGATCCTCGAAGCGCAATTCCATGCTCGCGTCGGCAATGATGTGGATCACGACAGACTGGTGCGTTTCCTCACGCGCCACGGATATGTGCGCGCAGGCACTGTGCGCGAGCCGGGCGATTTCGCGTTGCGCGGCGGAATTATCGATCTGTGGCCGCCGGGCACGGACGAGCCATACCGGCTCGATTTCTTCGGCGCGACACTCGATGCGGTACGCCGCTTCGATGCGGAAACACAACTTTCCACCGATCAGGTTTCCGAGATCGAATTGCTGCCCGCGAGCGAAGTGCCGCTGGACAAGGACACGATCAGCCGTTTCCGCAGCGGCTATGTGGCGCAGTTTGGGCCGGCCTCCGACGATCCGCTGTATGAAGCTATCAGCGAGGGCCGTCATCATCCCGGCATGCACCACTGGCTGCCGCTGTTCTACGACCATCTGGAAACGCTGTTCGACTATGTGGGCCGCCCGCTGGTGATGCTGTCGCATCAGGCGGAGGAGTCGAAAAACGCGCGGCTGGAATCCATCGCCGACTATTACGAAACGCGGCGGCAGTTCCTGCAGGAGAAGCGTGAGGGGAAGGAGAACGTCAGTGCCACGCCGTACAAGCCGTTGCCGCGCGATCGGCTGTATCTCACGGCCGACGAGTGGACGTCCGCGATGGCCTCGCGCGATGTGCGCGATCTCTCGCCATTCCAGGCGCCCGAATCGAAAACCTCTACCGATGCTGCCGGCAGGCAAGGACGCGACTTTGCGCCGGAACGCGCGCAAGGCCGTGTCAACATTTTCGAATCGGCTGCTGCGCATGTGAAGGAGTTGCAGGCACAGAACAGGCGCGTGCTGCTCGCGGCGTGGAGCGAGGGCTCGGCGGAACGTCTTGGCGGTGTGCTCTCCGATCATGGTCTGCCCGCCGTGCGCGTCATCACAGATTTCGCCGAAGCGCAAAAGCTGCATGGCAATGCCATCGGTGTCGGCATTGTGGGATTGGAGCGCGGCTTCGAGGCGCCGGATTTCGCCATCGTTTCCGAGCAGGACATTCTCGGCGATCGGATGGTGCCGCAGCGCCGCCGCACCAAGCGCGCGCAGAATTTTCTGGCGGAAGCCTCCAGCCTCGCGCCCGGCGATCTCGTCACCCACATCGATCATGGGGTGGGCCGCTACGAAGGTTTGCAGACCATCGACGTCGCCGGTGCGCCGCACGATTGCCTCGAACTCATCTACGACGGCGGCAAGCTGTTCCTGCCCGTGGAAAATATCGAGCTGCTGACGCGGTATGGCTCCGACGAAGGCAATGTGCAGCTGGACCGCCTGGGTGGCGCAGGCTGGCAGCAGCGCAAAGCGAAGATGAAGCAGCGGGTGCGCGAGATCGCGGCCGAGCTCATCCGCATCGCCGCGGCGCGCAAGCTCAGGGAAATCGCCCCTCTCGATACGCCGCAAGGACTCTACGACGAATTCTGTGCCCGGTTTCCGTATCAGGAGACCGAGGACCAGGAGAAAGCCATCGCCGACACGATCGAAGATCTCGCGCGCGGTACGCCGATGGACCGGCTTGTCTGCGGCGATGTCGGCTTCGGTAAAACAGAAGTGGCGTTGCGCGCCGCGTTTGTCGCGGCAATGTCCGGTTTGCAGGTGTCCGTGGTGGTGCCCACAACCTTGCTGGCACGCCAGCACGCCAAGACGTTCGCCGAGCGGTTCAGCGGTTTCCCGGTGAAAATTCGCCAGCTCTCGCGGTTTGTGGATGCAAAAGAAGCCCGCGAAACCAAAGCAGGCTTGGCATCCGGCGATATCGATATTGTCGTCGGCACGCACGCGCTGCTCGCCAAAGGTATCAGCTTCGCCAATCTCGGCCTCGTGATTGTTGACGAGGAGCAGCATTTCGGTGTGGCGCACAAGGAACGCCTGAAGGCGATGAAAGCGGATGTGCATGTGCTCACGCTCACGGCCACGCCCATCCCGCGCACGCTGCAGCTGGCGCTCTCCGGCGTGCGCGATCTCTCGCTGATCACCACGCCGCCGATCGATCGCCTGGCGGTGCGCACCTTCGTCACGCCGTTCGATCCGCTGGTGATCCGGGAAGCATTGCTGCGCGAGCATTATCGGGGTGGGCAGAGCTTCTACGTCGCCCCGCGCATCAAGGATTTGCGCGAGACCGAAGAATTCCTGCGCGACACGGTGCCGGAAGTGAAGTTCGC
>JAICVV010000173.1 GCA_025935155.1 Alphaproteobacteria bacterium | reverse complement strand
CTGCTGCCAAGGCTGGCGCAGCAAACGTCCTGGCGAGCGACATCGATCCCTTCGCGCGCGCTGCCATTGCTGCAAATGCCGGCGCGAACGGCAGGACAATCGGCACCACATCGGAGGATACGATCGGCTCGCAAGCGGCGTGGGATACCATCCTGCTGGGCGACATGTGCTACGAGCGGCCGCTGGCAGAACGGTTGCTGGCCTGGTTAAGCGAGAGAGCGCGGGGCGGAACTCGCGTGCTGTTGGGCGATCCCGGCCGTTCCTATTTTCCCAAATCTGGCGTGCTAAGACTTGCCACCTATTGCGTGCAGACGACCCGCGAGCTGGAAGATCGTGAGTTCCGCGAAACGGGCGTGTACCGGCTTTTCCGGCGTTGAGCTTTTGGCACCGGACGCGGTACGATCGGCCCGCACACCTCGGGGAGTGTTGCCATGCTTTCGCGAAGTATCGCCGCCGGAATCCAGCTTATTGGCGTTTTCGCGGCCACCGCAGCGATCTGCGGGGCCTGCAACGGCGCTTCCGCATACACACTCAAAACCCTCTACTCCTTTTGCTCCGAACAAAACTGCGCCGACGGTTATGGGCCGGGAGGCGGCCTGACCCGCGATGCGAAGGGAAATTTATTCGGGGTCGCGTTTGGGTATGCAGGCGAAATCTTCATGCTGCATCCCTCTCCGCACGGAACGAAATGGACCTTTACCGTACTCTATCGTTTTTGCAGGCAGGTCCGCTGCACGGACGGAACGAATCCGAATGGCCATCTGATTCTGGACAGCGCCGGAAATTTGTATGGCACCACGTCTGCCGGCGGTGCGAACGATGGAGGAATCGCGTTCAAGCTTTCACCGGCCCCGGCGAACGCGGCGTGGACTCTCGATGTGCTCTCCAATTTCTGTTTCCGCAAGTACAGGGCGTGCAAGCTGCCGAGCTCTCCGGCGTCCGGCCTTAGCTACGCCGGTGCTGAAAACGGAATGCCCTATGACGGTGTTTCCCCCCTCTACGGTACGACCCGATCCGGCGGCCCCAGCGATAACGGAACGGCTTACCGGCTTGTCTTGAAAGATGGTCAATGGAGCCAGAAGCTGGTGTACGGTTTTTGCAGCGAGATGGGTTGCACAGACGGCGGCCTGCCTGGCTCCCTTCTGGTGGATTCCGCAGGCTATCTTTACGGCACGGCTTACGACGGCGGCAGCGGATTTCAGGGTACCGCGTTCCAGCTAGCGCCAGGCGGACACCCATGGACCGAAACGGTCCTTTACAATTTCTGCTCAATCGACGGCTGCCTGGATGGACGGAATCCCGGCACGCTTGTCTCAGGCGACGGATTCAAACATCTGTCCGGCATCGGCGGTGGCGGAAAAAACTGCGATAAATCGCCTTACTGCGGGACTCTGTTCCAGATTGCCGTCAATGGAGCGGACTCCCAGGAAACGGTGCTCTACAATTTCTGCTCGGCGAGGCATTGCAGCGATGGCACATTGCCTTCCGGCATTGCGCTCGATGCCAGCGGCCAAATTTTCGGAGCGACTGAATTCGGCGGCGCCCACAAGGGGCAGCAAGCCGGCAATCTGGGGGCAGGAAGCCTGTTCGCTTTCGATGGAAAATTCCATCAGCTCTATAGTTTCTGCTCGGAAGCAGAGTGTGCAGACGGAGAAGAACCTCTGGGCAATCCGGCCGTGGATGCCGCTGGAAACATCTTTGGAGAGACATTTTACGGCGGCAGCGGGGCGTACAAAAACGCTGCCGCGGGCGGTACCATTTTCGAGCTGGTCCCCTAACCGGAAACCGGCCGGAGACTCTGCCGCCATCCGCTATCGGGTTTCGACACCGTAAATCGGCGGCCTGTCCTCCTCGACATCGACAATCCCCCGCGCAACGTAGCTGCGCGAGCGGCCGTAGCCGAAATACACGAGCAACCCTATGGCTCCCCAGACCGGCAGAACCAAAATCGCGATCAGTGGAAGCTTGGCGTACAGGATCGCGCAACCGATAATTGCCAGCGGCGCTACAAGATAGATTGCGGGAGCGCGGAACGGGCGCTGCCGCGCCGGATCTTTGCTGCGGAGCACCAGCACCGAGGCCGCGACCATGGCAAACGCAAACAGCGTGCCCGAGTTGGAATAGTCCGCCAGCTTCCCTACGGGAAGGAATGCCGCCATGCAGATGACCACAATGCCGGTGAAGGCGGTGACCACGTGCGGCGTGCGCCAGCGGGGGTGGACCAATGCGAGCTTGCGCGGCAACAAGCCGTCGCGCGCCATCACGAAGAAGATGCGGGTCTGACCGTACATCATCATCAGCACGACCGAAGGCAGCGCAAGAAAAGCCGCGACGCCGATCAGATTGCCGAAATGAACGTAGCCGATCGTGCGAAGCACATGCGCCAGAGCCTCATGGCTACAGGTTAGCGGCTGGGTCGCTCCGCCCGCCACAATGGCCGCACAGCGCTGGGCCAGTTCGGGCGTACCCGGCGCGAGTATCTGCCCCATCAATCCCCGCACCGGCTGGGCGCCAATGGTGCCGATCGCGCCGGCAGCCACAAGCAGGTAAAAGACCGTGCAGATCAGCAGGCTTCCGATGAGGCCGATGGGCACATTGCGCTGCGGATTGACTGTTTCTTCGGCTGCGGTGGAGACAGCGTCGAAGCCGACATACGCGAAGAAGATCGAAGAAGCGGCACCCACAACGCCAACAGTTCCCCAGCCATTGGGAATGAAAGGATGAAAATTGGCGCCCCTGAGCAACGGCAACGTCAGCGCGATAAATAATGTAAGGGCCGCAACCTTGATCGCGACAAGGATGGCATTCACCCGCGCGCTTTCCGTGGTGCCGATGATAAGCAGCCCAGTAACCAGGGCAGCTATAACCACAGCAGGCAGATTAACAACGCCGCCCTGACTGGGGCCGACCGCAAGCCACAAGGGCAAGTCGATCCCCAGAGATGAGCGCATCAGTCCGACAAAATACCCTGACCACCCCACCGCCACCGCGCTCGCGCCGACAGCATATTCGAGGATAAGCGCCCACCCCACCATCCACGCCAGAATCTCGCCCATCACGGCGTAGGTGTAAGTGTAGGCGGACCCGGCAACGGGCACCATCGACGCCAGTTCTGCGTAACACAGGGCAGCAACGGCGCAGACAAACCCGGCGATGATGAACGACAGCATCATTCCGGGGCCGGCCTTCTGCGCCGCTTCCGCGGTCAGCACGAAAATGCCGGTTCCGATGACCGCTCCAATCCCAAGCATCGTCAGCTGAAATGCGCCAAGAGAACGCCGCAAGCCCTTCTTTTCCGCCGTTGCCATAATCGCGCTCAACGGCTTGATGCGGCCGAAGATCATGGACTCACCCTCGAATGATTGGAACGGCGCCCCGCCTTCCAGCGTGCGAGCCTAGCGGCAATTGGCAAACACGCAAGCGGCATTTGCGGCAAACATCCCGAGCGGGCAAGATGGATGCCGCATACAGAGCACGATTCCCATGACGGACATTGCGGACACGGCAAGCCTGACCCAACCGGATGCCCTTGTCGCCGAAGCGCATCAGCTGAAGCGCGCGCTGGGACCGGTGAACCTGATTCTCATCGGCATCGGCGCGATCATTGGCGCCGGGATTTTCGTCTATACGGGAACGGCGGCCGCGCAGCATGCCGGGCCTGCCGTTATTCTTTCCTTTGTTATCGCCGGATTTGGCTGTCTGTTCGCGGGCCTTTGCTACGCCGAATTCGCCTCAATGATTCCAGAATCCGGCAGTGCCTACACCTATGCCTATGCCACCATGGGCCGCTTCATGGCGTGGTTCATCGGCTGGAACATGGTGCTGGAATATCTGGTCTCCGCCGCAGGTGTAAGCTCCGGGTGGTCGGGGTATTTCGGTAGCCTGCTGGGCGATTTCGGCATTCATCTGCCGGCGCAGTTCATGGGTCCGCCGGTGGCCGGCAGCGGTCTTACCGACATGCATTGGACCGGCGCGATCATCAATGTGCCCGCCGTTGCACTCATCGTGATCCTCACCACCTTTTTGGTGGTGGGCGTGAAAGAGACCGCGCGCTTCAACGGGCTGATGGTTCTGCTGAAGGTCGCCATTGTGCTCGCCGTCATCGTCTTTGGACTTTCTTATGTCCGCGCTGAACATCTCACGCCCTTCATCCCGCCGAACGAAGGCCATTTCGGCAAGTTCGGATTTACGGGAATCCTGGCAGCATCCGGCGTGGCGTTCTTCGCCTATCTCGGCTTCGAGGCTGTTTCGGTGGCGGCGCAGGAAGCACGCGATCCCCGGAGGGATATTCCCATCGGCATTCTCGGATCGCTCGGCATTTGCACCGTGCTGTACATGCTGATGGCCGTGGTGATGACCGGCATCACCGACTGGCGTACGCTGGATGTGCCAAGCCCTGTATCGTTTGCTGTCTCGAAAATCGATGGCCTGAAGTGGCTCGTGACCCCAATCAACATCGGCGCCGTCGTGGGCTTGGCCTCCGTGGTGTTCGTGTCGCTGTACGGACAATCGCGCGTGTTCTTTTCGATGGCGCGAGACGGTTTTCTGTGGCCTCAGTTCGCCTCCGTACACCGAAGGTTTGAAACGCCGGCCTATGGCACGATTATCGTGGGCGCGTTTGCCGCGTTGCTGGCGGCGATTTTTCCCTTCGATGTGCTGGCCGATCTGGTTTCCATCGGTACGCTCGCCGCATTCATCGCGGTGTGCGCCGGGATTCTCATCTTGCGCGTGACTACGCCCAACGCGCGGCGGCAGTTCCGCACCCCGTATGTGTGGTTCACGGCGCCAGCCGGTATTTTCGTCTGCGGTGTGATGATGGTGAGCCTCGGCTGGGCCACGTGGATCCGTCTTGTTATCTGGACCCTGATCGGACTCGCCATCTACTTCGCTTACGGCGTCAAGCACGCCGCGCCATCGAAGTGGACCGTGGCGAACGAGTGACCTGTTTTGCCAATGCGGCGCCTTTCCGTTCCCGCTGCAGAACTCGGCGGCCGCCCTCACTTGCTCCTGATGAACCCGTGTGCCGCATTCGCTGAATCGAATATGGTACCCGCGATCGTTCCCGTGTCGTTGATGGCCTGTACGAATGTGCCCTGATTGGCGCCTTTGCCAGCGCCCGGCGCATTGAAACTTACAATCCTTCCATCCGGATGGCGCAGAAATCCGTGGATTGCATTGTTGCTGTCGTTATAGGAGCCGGCGATTGCGCCGTGTTTATCGATGGCCTTG
>JAICVV010000441.1 GCA_025935155.1 Alphaproteobacteria bacterium | reverse complement strand
TATCCAAGCGCGCGATGGTCAGAACCCCGTGAAGTTTGTCGCAAGCTGTCGCATGCCTGTCGGACTTGTTGCGGCGTTGAAAGGAAAGTCGGCCATGTCAATACCCCGGTTGGAGACGGACCGGCTCATACTGCGGGAATGGCGCGAGACCGATCTCGACACTTTTGCCAGCTTTTATGCGGATGCCGACGTGATGCGATACCTCACGGGAGAGCCGCTCACGCGCAATGATGCATGGCGGAGCATGGCGGTATCGGCTGGTCACTGGGCCCTGCGCGGTTATGGCCTGTGGGTCGCCGAGCGTAAGTGCGATGGTGCTGCGATCGGTCGCGTTGGCCTCATCAATCCGGAAGGCTGGCCCGGTCTTGAACTGGGGTGGACGCTTGGCCGCCCGTATTGGGGCCACGGTTACGCGACGGAAGCTGCCCGCGCGGCGATGAATTATGGATTTCTGACCCAGAATGTGGACCAGCTGATCTCGCTGATAGACGCCGGCAACAAGGCCTCACAGGCGGTTGCACAACGGCTGGGCGAAACTTGCGGGCCGGATTACGAGTTGGTAGTGGCCGGGAAAACCTACGCCACGCAAATCTGGAGCATCGCACGCGAGGATTGGTGCAAACGCGCGGTCCTTCCATGAGCGATGAGCCTGCGGTTTATCGCGCCCGCGATTTCAATGTGTTTCTTGCGAGCCGGTTTCTATCTACCGCGGCAATGCAGATTCAGTCGGTTGCTGTGGGGTGGCAGGTGTACGAGATCACGCGCACGCCGTTGGCGCTGGGAATCGTGGGTTTGTCCGAATTCGTGCCGATGTTTCTGTTCACCCTACCGGCCGGTGATATTTCCGACCGCTTCGATCAACGCAAGGTACTGGCGGTAAGCCTTTTGGTGGAAGCCTTATGCGGTGTTCTGCTCGTGCTGCTGACTCTGGAGCATCTGCACAAGGTCTTCCTGTTTTATCTGGTGATGATGCTGTTCGGTGCGGCGCGCGGATTCTCCGGGCCAGCAGGCTCATCGTTGCTGCCCTTCATTGTCTCCCAGGAGCGGCTGCCGAAATCGATCGCCTGGAGTTCGTCCGCTTTCCAGACCGCGGTAATCGCCGGTCCGGCCGTCGGCGGTTTCCTGTATGCACTGGGTCCGCTTGCGGCTTACGCGACATGCGCGATCTGTTTCGCCGCATCCGCCATCGGCACGGCCACTCTCGGCGGACGCAGGCTCGTACGCCAAATCACGCACCTGAGCGCGCTGGAGCGCGTGATCGAAGGCATCCGTTTCGTTCGCCATCGTCCGGTGGTGCTGGGAGCGATTTCGCTCGATCTGTTCGCAGTGCTGCTCGGCGGTGCAACGGCGTTGCTGCCCGTCTATGCGCGCGACATTCTTCATGTCGGGCCGATCGGCCTCGGTGTGCTGCGCAGTGCGCCTGCGGTTGGCGCGGCGCTGGTTGCCATCTCATTTGGGCGGCGCCCGCTCGAAACGCGCACGGGCGTGAAGATGTTTGCGGCCGTCGGCATCTTCGGCATTTCGACAATCGTGTTCGGCGTCTCGGCGAATTTGTATCTTTCCCTGGCGGCACTGTTCGTTCTCGGCGCTTCCGACATGGTGAGTGTCTTCATCCGCTCCGCGCTAATCCAGTTCGCCACGCCCGATCCCATGCGTGGCCGGGTGAGC
>JAICVV010000239.1 GCA_025935155.1 Alphaproteobacteria bacterium | reverse complement strand
TGTCGTTCATCTGCAAGGCTGTCGAGAAGGCCGGGTACCGGGCGGGCGGCGACGTGATGCTGGCGCTCGATCCCGCTTCCAGCGAGTTCTTCAAAAACGGCAAATACGTGCTGGAAGGCGAGGGCAAGACGCTCGATCCCGATGGCATGGTGAAAGTCTATGCCGATCTGTGCGCCCGCTACCCCATCGTGTCCATCGAAGACGGCATGGCGGAAGACGATTGGGAGGGCTGGGCGGAGATTACCCGCGTGCTTGGCAAGAAGGTGCAGCTGGTGGGCGATGACCTGTTCGTCACCAACGTCGCGCGGCTGAAGGAAGGAATTGAGAAGGGCGTCGCCAATGCCATTCTCATCAAGGTCAACCAGATCGGCACGCTGACGGAAACACTGGATGCCGTGAGTACGGCACAGCGTGCGGCCTATCGCGCGGTAATGTCCCACCGCTCCGGCGAAACCGAAGATGCAACCATTGCCGATCTCGCAGTGGCCACCAATTGCGGGCAGATCAAGACAGGGTCGCTCGCCCGTTCCGATCGGCTCGCCAAGTACAATCAGCTGCTGCGTATCGAGGAACAGTTGTCCGATCAGGCGATCTACGCCGGCCGCAGCGTTTTGCGGCAGTAGAAGGTTGTGCCAGCTTTGGTTAGACTCGCCACATGACCAGAGAACAGCTCGACGCCCTCTTCGACCGCGTGCGCTCGTGGCCCGCCGACCGCCAGGACGAAGCCGCCGCTATCCTGCTTTCGCTGGAGGCTGAAGGCGAAGAAGTTTATCATCCGACCCCGGAACAAGAAGCGGAACTTGAAGAGGCGCTGCGGGAAATTGATCGCGGCGAAGTCGCCTCAGAGGAGGAAGTGCGGTCTGCTTTCCGGCGCCGCCATTGACGCGGCTCTCGTTCAGTCCGAGAGCCGCCCAGCAAGTTGATCTCATTTATCGCTATATTGCACGGGATAATGCTGAGGCTGCTCGACGGGTGGTGGACAGGATTTACGAGATCGCCGAGTTTGTGCGTTCCCATCCGCGAAGCGGCCGTGCCACCACCGTTCGCGGCTTGCGAATGTTTGTGGTCAATCCATATCCCTACCGGGTGTTCTTTCGGCATTTCCGTAGCCAAGACGAAGTGCGCGTCGTCCGTATATTCCACGCTGCGCAGCGGCGGCCGCGCTTGAGTGATGTCCAGCGGGCATTCGGAGAGTAGTTCAGCTTTCTCACCCTAAGGCGCACTTTTCGCTTGCCGCGCGAATCGTCTTGTGATTCCGTGACCAAATGGTGATGCGTCGCAGTGTGGCAAGAGTTGTCGGGGCTTTGATCGTCCCTTCCATCTGCGCCGCAGCGGTCGCCTATTTTGGATACTTCACGATTTGGGGCGAGCGTGGACTTATGGCGCTCGCGTCTGCACGTGCCCAACTTGCGACGGAACAGCAGCAGCTCGACACACTGCAAACGGCACGCGATAAACTCCAGCGCCGCATCGCGCTCCTCAGGGCCGGCGATCCGGATATCCTGCAGGAGGTCCGGCGCAAGCAATTGCTGGGCGCGGAGAACGGCGAAGTCCTGGTTCCTCGCAAGCCGTAGGCCGCCGCTCCCGCGTCTCTTCTCCGCTTGCCAAAAATACGGTGCCTTGCCAAAACCGGCCAAATCGATCCAGCCCGCGCCCGGAGGCGTCTTCCATGGCCGAAGCGGCCAGAAAACAGGAGCTTGACCAGGCGCCCGATCTTGCGCTGGCAAAGAAATTCTATCGCGACATGCTGCTCATCCGCCGCTTCGAAGAGAAGGCGGGCCAGCTCTACGGCATGGGGCTGATCGGCGGCTTCTGCCATCTCTATATCGGGCAGGAGGCGGTGGTGGTGGGCATGCAGGCCGCTCTGAAACCCGGCGACCAGGTCATCACGGCCTATCGCGATCACGGCCACATGCTGGCGACCGGCATGGACCCAAAGGGCGTGATGGCGGAGCTCACCGGCCGCTCCGGTGGCTACTCCAAGGGCAAGGGCGGCTCGATGCATATGTTCTCGGTCGAGCAGCACTTCTACGGGGGCCATGGCATTGTCGGGGCGCAGGTCCCCATCGGCACGGGCTTGGCGTTCTCCAACAAATACAAGAAGAACGGCGCGGTGTGCCTCACCTATTTCGGCGACGGCGCAGCGAACCAGGGGCAGGTGTACGAAAGCTTCAACATGGCTGAGCTTTGGAAACTGCCGGTCGTGTATGCGATCGAGAACAATCAGTACGCCATGGGCACGAGCATCGAGCGCTCCAGCGCCACGCGCGAACTCTACAAGCGAGGCGCCTCGTTCGGCATTCCAGGCGAGCCGGTGGACGGGATGGATGTTGAGGCCGTGCATGAAGCGGGGTTGAAAGCAGCGGAGTACGCGCGCGCCGGCAAGGGGCCATACATCCTCGAATTAAAGACCTACCGCTATCGCGGCCATTCCATGAGCGACCCTGCGAAATACCGCACCCGCGAGGAAGTGCAGGAGGTGCGGGAGAAGCGCGATCCCATCGAGCATTACGGCACGCGCCTGATGCAGCGGAACGCGCTGCGCGAGGACGAGCTCAAGGCGATGGACAAGGAGATCCGGCAGATCGTGAACACGGCGGCGGCCTATGCCACGGATAGCCCTGAGCCGGATACAAAAGAATTGTACACGGATGTTTATGCATGAGTGACGACGGTTCCTCCTCCTCACCTCCCCCAATGCGGGGAGGTCGAAATCCTGAAGCGGAGCGAAAGGATTTCGGGTGGGGGGCTTACATCGAATGTCCCCCCACCCGGCTCCGCCGCAACAAGTGCGTCGTCGCCGACCTCCCCGCGTTGGGGGAGGTGAAGTTTGGGCGGCGCTAAATGGCCACGCAAATTCTCATGCCGGCGCTCTCGCCCACGATGGAAGAGGGCAAGCTCGCCAAATGGCTGGTGAAAGAGGGTGACGAGGTTCACTCGGGCGACATTCTCGCCGAAATCGAAACCGACAAGGCCACGATGGAATTCGAAGCGGTCGATGAAGGCCGCATCGGAAAAATTCTCGTTCCTGAAGGTACCGAAGGCGTAAAGGTCAATCAGCCGATTGCGGAACTGGTGGCTGACGGGGATGCCGGCGAAGAAGCTGCGCCCGTTGCCGCAACGGAATTCAGGGGCGGCCGTGAGGAAACCCGCCAGCAGGCCAAAGCAGAGGTTCGCGAGGAAGAGAGGCACGCGAAACCCACGGTTCGCGCGGCCGATGATACCGAACGGGCGGAAGCTGCGCTCGCCGATCTCGAAGTGCCCGAAGGGACGGAACTCGTCACCATGACGGTGCGCGAAGCGTTACGCGATGCCATGGCGGAGGAGATGCGGCGCGATTCGAGCGTGTTCCTGATGGGCGAGGAAGTCGCGCAGTATCAGGGCGCCTACAAGGTCAGCCAGGGGTTGCTGGACGAGTTCGGCGCCGATCGCGTGATCGACACGCCGATCACCGAACATGGCTTCGCGGGGCTGGGCGTCGGCGCGGCGTTCGGCGGCTTGCGGCCGATCGTCGAGTTCATGACCTGGAACTTCGCCATGCAGGCGATGGATCAGCTGATCAACTCGGCCGCGAAGACGCGCTACATGTCCGGCGGCCAGATGGGTTGTCCGATTGTGTTTCGCGGACCGAACGGCCCGGCCGCGCGCGTCGCCGCGCAGCACAGCCAGGATTACTCGAGCTGGTACGCGCATGTGCCGGGGCTGAAGGTGATCGCGCCTTACTTCGCGGCGGACGCCAAGGGATTGCTGAAAGCCGCCATCCGCGATCCCAACCCGGTGATCTTCCTCGAAAACGAAATCGTTTACGGCCGCTCGTTTCCGGTGCCGAAGCTGGACGATTACACCGTGCCGATCGGCAAGGCGCGCGTGCTGAAACCGGGGAAGGACGTCACCGTCGTCGCACATTCCATTTGCGTGGGGCAGATGATCGAAGCGGAGGAGAAGCTTGCCGCGGAAGGGATCGATGCCGAACTGATCGATCTGCGCACCTTGCGACCGCTGGACGCCGCCACGGTGATTGCATCTGTGAAGAAAACGAACCGGATAATCACCGTGGAGCAGGGTTGGCCCATTTGCTCCATCGGCTCGGAATTGGCTGCGCGCGTAGCCGATGAAGCCTTCGATTACCTCGACGCGCCGCCGACGAAGGTGACCGGCAAGGAT
>JAICVV010000411.1 GCA_025935155.1 Alphaproteobacteria bacterium | reverse complement strand
TGCCGAAAGGCGGCCTTTCGCCAGCAATTCGCGAATACCGCGGCTAACGCCCGGCGCCAGGCCGTAATCGTCGGCACATAACACGATCTTCCTTGGCGCCGCTTCAGCCATTGCGCGCGAGCGCTTCGCCGATGGCAGCGGTGGCGATGCTCTCCATTGCGAGGTAGCCGGCGCGGGTGGGGTGCACGCCGTCGTATGAAAGGCCCGGTTTCATCGCACCGGCACCGTCGCCCAGGAGCGTGACGTAATCTGCGAAGACAAATCCGTTCTGGTTCGCATACGCACGAATCCAATCGTTCAGCGCACGAATTTTGGCCACCGGATCGGGCACGGCACGCCACGGGAAAGAAGCGGCCGGCGGAATTGCGCCAAGCACGATGCGGATGCGGTGGGTTCTTGCAAGTTCCACCATCGACATGAAGTTGTTTTTCGTCGCTTCCACGTCGAAGGGGCCAGTGTTTTCGGCGATATCGTTTGTGCCGCCCATGAGGTGAACGGCTTCCGGCGCAAGCTGAATCACATCCTGCCGGAACCGCACAAGCATCTGGGGTGTGGTCTGGCCGCTGATGCCACGGTCGATGAAGCCGTTGCCGGTAAAGAATTCCGGATGGAACACCATCCAGCCACGCGTGATGGAGTCGCCGAGGAACACCACGCGCCGCTCGGCCGCCGGCAAAGCACGAACCCGCACATCGTCGGCGCGATATTGCTGGAGCTGTGCCCAGTCCGTATGAATGCGCAGCTCGTCCGCCGGCGAGCCTGTCGGCGGCGCGGGAATGCTCCACGGTTCGGCGGTCAAGGGCGCCTGCGCGCGCGCGAGCGAGGTGCCGGCGGCCAGGGCGGCGGCGGTCGAAAGCAGTGTGCGGCGCGGGAGTTTCACGAACGGTTCCTTCTAGCCGTTTGGGCATATGCAACCAGCCGCAGGAGAGCAAGTTTCACGCCCCACGCGACTCCTGTATGAGCAAATCGCATGCGCAACCTTGCTTCTCCCTCCATTGCCCTCCTTTTCCTTGCATCGGGAGCCTGTTCGAGTATGGCAGAATCGCCCGCATCCCCGCCGGTAGCAGCCTCCACCTCCCCGAGCACTGCAGCGGCTGTTCAGAGTGCTTCGCCGGTCCATCCTGAAATCTGGCCGCAGGGCCGAAGCGGCGTAGCGGACGATCCGGCCATCGAAGCGCGCCTCGCCGATCTGCTGTCGCGCATGACGATCGAGGAGAAGGTGGGGCAGACGATCCAGGCCGATTTGGGATCGGTGACGCCTGAAGACGTACGCAAATACCGCCTCGGTTCTATTCTCGATGGCGGCAGCTCCGGCCCTCACGGCAATGATCGCGCACCGGCGCAGGACTGGCTCAGCACGGCGGACGAATTTTGGCGCGCATCGATGGCCGCACCACCCGGTCACGTCGCGATCCCGCTGCTGTGGGGCACGGATTCCGTGCACGGTAATTCGAACATCGTCGGTGCCACGATCTTCCCCCACAATATCGGGCTGGGCGCCATGCGCGATCCGGCGCTGCTGCGTAAAATCGGTGAGATCACGTCTGTCGAAACACGCGTGACCGGACAGGATTGGATATTCGCCCCCACTATAGCGGTCGCCCGCGACGACCGCTGGGGCCGCACCTACGAAAGCTATTCCGAAAGCCCGGATGTGGTGCGCGCCTATGCCGGCGAAATGGTGAAAGGTCTTCAGGGCGAGCCGGGCGCGCCGGATTTTCTGCGCGGCGCCCATGTTCTCGCCACGGCGAAGCATTTTCTTGGCGATGGCGGCACGAATGGCGGAGTGGATCAGGGAGACACGCTCTCCAGCGAAGAGGAACTCCGCGACATTCACTCCGCCGGTTATCAATCAGCGATCGACGCCGGCGTGCAGACGGTGATGGTATCGTTCTCGAGCTGGCGCGGCGAGAAGATGTCTGCCAATCGTGCGCTGCTTCAGGACGTGCTGCGTGATCGGCTCGGCTTCAACGGCTTTACTGTGAGCGACTGGAATGCCCACACCCAAGTGCCCGGCTGCACCGGTTCTCGCTGCCCGGCTGCGTTTCTAGCTGGCATCGACATGTTCATGGCACCTGATA
>JAICVV010000249.1 GCA_025935155.1 Alphaproteobacteria bacterium | reverse complement strand
GCCGTCATGCCGCCGATCAGCGATTCCACTTCCGATTTCGGCGCGCCTTCCACGATAATCCACGCCGCGCGCAGTTTGGCGACAGAGGAAATCATATCGTCGCTGTCCACCGCCAGCTTGCGATAGTTGGCCAGTGCCGCCGCGGTATTGCCAGAGGCCTGTAGCGCATCCGCCTCCTGAAGCTGCGACAGTTTCGCGTAGCCGCCAGGCGCGGTTTTGGACAGCTTGGCGAAAGCCTCGGCGGCGGCGCGCGGCTGGCCTGCCTGCAACAGCTGCTGGGCGGCCTGATAGCGGACAGAGGCGGCGGCCCGCTCGCGGGATTCATACACATTCCACAGGCGAAAGGCGGCAGCCGCCAAAATCAGCAGGGCGGCGGCGGCGACGATATAATCGCCGTACTGCTTCCAGATTTTTTCGAGGCGCTCGCGGCGGACCTCCTCCTCGACTTCGTGGAAGATGTCGCTCAAACGGATGATCCTTTCGGCAGGTTAGGGCAGCGGAAGGCCAGCGCCCACCCAAGGCCTTGACCGCGCGAGGGGATTTAGCCGGTTGAGGCGCGCTTCGCAACTCAGCCGGCGCAGTAGCCAAAACGCCGGTTCACACCAGATTTCACGGCGTTTCAAAGAGTATCCCGTCCGCGCAGAGGGGGCGAGCCTAAACCGCAGCAGTAACGCACATGGCGGTCCCGGCAAACAGCCCTTCGATCCGGGCCGCTCTCTATCCGTGAAAAAACGTGCCGCAGATTAAGCCGCCAGCATCACAGGCTCACTCGGCGGTGCATTGTTGTTCTTCGGGCTGTCGGTCCACAGTTTTATGATTTCGCTTTTCGCCAAACGGCTATTTCGCTTCGCGCCAAGAAGACGAGATTGCACGAGCCCTAACCTCAGCGGCGCGGACGATGGGCGCGGGCCCTTCCCGCGAACAAGCCACTGGAGGGCTGAAAAATGAAATCGATCTTCACATCTCTGTTGCTGGGCATGAGAGAGGCATTTGCATTGACGGCGGCGCTGCTGGCCATCTCAACCGCCGCAAACGCAAGCGGGGGCTGTTCGCTTGCCAGCGTGCGAGGGAACTACGGCCTGTACGGACAAGGCACCGTGTTCATTGGAGCTCCCCAGCAAGGACTGGAGGTGGACAGTGGCACGGCGAGCTCTGACGGACGCGGGAACATAAAGGGCATCACGAACTTCACCCTGAACGGCGCCTTTTACCAGGTGACGTACACTGCGACTTACACGGTCGGCACGGATTGCACGTTTACAGCCGTGGTGCAGGACAGTCTGGGCGAAACTCTGCACGAAGTAGGGATGGTGTTTGGCGGCGGGGCCGAGATCCGTTTTATTGAGACCGACCCCGGTGCGGCCATCGAACGCGTCGTCCACCGGCTGAGCGACTAGCGACAATCTTGTGGCGCGCCATGCCGCTGGCGGCGGCGTGGCGCCCCTCGGCAAGCCAAGGACAGGGCGGCGGCCGCGGAATAATCGCCATATCGTTTCCAGATTTCTCGAGGCGGTCGCGGCGAGGCCGTGGGTTGGACGCCGGCCTTCCGCGGCTCCTAACTTTTTTCGAAAGGATCATCTGTTTGAGCGCCATGTTGCTTTGAGCAATCAGAATGACGGAGAAAACTCAGCGGCAACGGGAGGGAAGAAACGCCTGCGCTACCTCGATCCGCGCTGGCTATCCTGTGGGTAATTATGGGAGCGGCCTCCGGTTATGCATCGGAGCAGAGTGCCGCCGGTTGCAGTAAATAGCTGCGTAGCGCAGGAGATAGCTGGGATTTAACGCGCTCGATGCAGAAGGCTACCCTGTGCGAAGCCAACGATACTATCTCAATGGAAAGCGGACGGCCAGCTTCTTTGGGTCGCGACAATTACATCCGCGGTCTCAAAACGGCGTTCCAGTATGAGCCCGCTTGGCGGCTGCGCCTGATCGAGGAATCGGTCGAAGTACCACATTCCGAAGATATGGCTGTCTACCGTTCAACCTATTGGCAAGACGCCTCGACTTTACGCCAGATAGCCAGATGCTTCTCCCGCAAGGGACAGCAGCATCTACGCCCGGCGATGCAGCTGCTGGGAGAGAACCGGCTGGGAATTTATCTTGATCGCCCAGCCGGTCGCGTCCGCTTATGCAGCCAACGTAATCCGCTCCCCCGTCGAAGCATCGCTGTTCTCCCCACTGCTGAATACCTCCGGCAGAACGGGCTTGCCGACATTTTCCAGCTGGTAGAGGAGCTTCTCCGCTCGCTCCGCCACGCTGCGCCACGTTTCTGCGAGGTCGAGGGCCTCGGCTTTGGCGTCTGGATCGTTCGAACGCTCTGCCGCAGCCATAAACTGCGCAGCCCGGCGCCGGCTATTATCGAGTTTGTCACGAAGATTGTTGACATCAATCGCGGTCATTGATCGTGCCCTTTTGCTTGGTCCTCCCGACGGCTTCCAGAGGAAAGCCCCGCGCAAATCTAAAATCATCTGAAACTTAGAGCATTAGTTGACAGGTTGTTTCGATTTGATCGAGCCGCCAAATGATGGTGAACGCCGGCGCGCGCGCAGAAATGAAAAGGGCGCCCATTTGCAGGCGCCCTTAACCATGAAGTCGATCGAGGCTGCGTGCTTTAGTCGTCGCCGCCGCCGCCAACATCCTTCTTTTTCAGGTGATCCATGCCGGCGAGCGAGTACATGAAGTCGGGGCCTTCCCCGGTGCAAGTCTGTGTCGTGTTCCAGGTGGTGCAACCGGTGCCAAAGCCATCGCCCGGATTCTGCCATGCCGAGGGATTGCCATTCTGCACAGCATTGACTTCCCAACCCCATTCGCCATTGGCGGTGTTGATGTCGGCCTGCACTGAAATCCAGTAGGTGCCCGCCTTGAGCGAGACAGCATCGTCCAGCTTGATTGAGAAAGAACCATTGGTGTCGGTGAATTCCGAGCCGTCGACCTCTTCGATCAGGTCGCCGGGCAGTCCGCCATTGTCGCGATAGAAATAGACAGTCACGCCATCGGCAGGGCCAGCGCCGTTGAAGTACGCGCCAGTCACGTTCACCTGCTTGATGATCCACTGATGCAGAGAGGGAACCGTAAAGTCATCTGCTCCCTGACTGTCGTAGGCATCGAAGCTGGATTGAAAGTTGTCCGAGACAACGGACGCGCCGGCATCGTTGCCGTTTTGGTCGTACAGCGTCACGTCGTGCTTGTTCGGCGCAACGAACGGATGAGCATGGGCGAAGCCGCGATGCACAGACGCTGGATGGAAAGGTTTTGCATTCGCGTTTGCGGTCGCGACAGCAAGCAACGCCGCTGTTGCCAGCAGTACAGTCCTGTTCATGAATGAACTCCCGAAAGTTTTGCAGGGCACCCCTTGGCGCAAACATATAGGAGCAATTGCGGCCAAGTCAGGGCGAAGCGCGATAATCGAACCACGCAGTGAATGATCTATTCACATCAAGCATCAATTGTGGAGAGATCGGGGGCGGCACACGATCTTGTCCCCACTCGTACGCACCCGGGATGCGAATTGCAACTCATTCTTGAGCGCATGGCACCAAATCTCAAAGCGGCGCACCTGGTACGTAATTCGGGGACAGGGTACGATTTCCTTAAGCCCGATTAGCGTGGCTCGCAGAATATGCGTCTAGTCTAGCGCCGTTCCCCACGGCAGGGCGAAATGGCATGAGAAATCAACGGCGAAAATAAATCCGTTCCCCACTGCTGAATCGGCCTTACACTCGCAGCATGAAAAGCATTGCCGTTGCCGATCCTCGTATGAGCCACAGCTTGCCGCACGTGCGTCTGCATCGAAGTGCGCGTGCGAAATTCGTGGAATCTTTGAGTTCAAATGCTACCGGGATCCGCAAACCACAATATCTGGTGCCGTGGGGAATCGCTGGCCGCCTCAGGCCCGCAATGGCGGCTGTCGAACGCAATATGCGCGTGCGCGCGCAGAACGCGCAAATTCTTGACTTCGACTGCTCGCATAGCCGGCAAACCGCAACATCTTGTGTTCTGGGGAATCGCGGGGAGGGCCCCCCTCTCTTTTCT
>JAICVV010000218.1 GCA_025935155.1 Alphaproteobacteria bacterium | reverse complement strand
TCGAAACAGAAGGATCAGGCCCGCAATGCTGCCATCCACCAGCCGGGACCAGTGCATTGGCAAGCCGAACGGCGCGTTCATCCGCCATTGCGTGGTATCGAACCAGGATTGCCCGCCAAGCAGATCGCGCACCTGCACCAGACGCATGGCGTCGTCCGTGGAGAGCATGAGGCCGCCAGGCGCCGTCGCCGCTCTCAGGATCAGCAGCGCGGCCAGGCAAAACCAGGTGACAACAATCATCAGCCCCAGACCGGAGCGTTCGGAGCTTTCCGCCATTTATGGACACTCAAGAGGACGCCCAAGCCTAGCCCGCGGCGCCTTTCCGTCCCGTAAATGACAGCGATTTCAGCGTTACCCCGAATGGCGGTTCCGGCAGGACTCGAACCTGCAACCCTCTGCTTCGAAGGCAGATGCTCTATCCGATTGCGCTACGGAACCTTGCGGCCCACCTTACAGGGATCGGCGGCGGAGCCAAGATGACGCTCCCATGTTATGCCACTGGCGGCATGAGCAACTCCACTTCACCCGAGCTTCTGTTGCGCGCCTATGCGGCCGGCATTTTTCCCATGGCGGAGCGGCGCGACTCCGAAACGCTGATGTGGATTTCGCCGGAGCAGCGGGGCGTCATTCCACTCGATAACTTCCACGTTCCATCGCGGCTGGCCCGCACCGTGAAGAGCGATCGCTTCGAAGTGCGGGTGGACACCGCCTTCGCCGAGGTGATGGCGGCGTGTGCGCAAACAGCCCCCGGGCGCGAGCAATCCTGGATCAATGACGAAATCCTCGCGCTTTATGGCGCGCTGCACCGCCAAGGCCACGCGCATTCGGTGGAATGCTGGCGGGAAGATCGCCTGGTTGGTGGACTGTACGGCGTGCGGCTTGGCGGTGCGTTCTTCGGCGAAAGCATGTTCTCGCGGGAGCGCGATACCAGCAAGGTGGCGCTGGTGCATCTGGTGGCGCGGCTGATCCGCGGCGGGTTCACGCTGCTGGATGCGCAGTTCCTGACCGATCATCTGGCGCAATTTGGGGCCGTCGCGATTCCGCGCCGCGAATATCTGCGCCGGCTGAAGAAAGCGCTCGAAACAGACGCAAACTTCTACTGCCCGGAACCTTCCGGCAGGTCCGGCAGCTTTTCACTGGCCGAAGCATCGGGCGATTTGGGCCTCACCGGCGCTGTGGAGGCAACTGTGGGTGCGGTCTGGCCCGGCTGGTTCGTTTTGCAGCTCACCACCCACACATCGTAAAGCGGATGCTCCATGCCGTTGAGCGAGGGGCTGGAGGCCAGCATCCAGCCCGAAAAAATCTTCTTCTCCGGCTCGTCCGGCCGGTGATCGACGATCTGCAGAAAGGCGGTGGTCTCCGGCGTTTCGGTAATCGGTGTCGAATAGCAGTAGCGCGCGGTAATGGTGAGCGTGGCGTAACGGACGGGAACGCCGATGGGAGCGTAAATCGTGGTGGCTCGCGCGGTGATCTTGTCGAGACCGCGCAGGATCACCATGCGCTTGATGCCGTCTTTGCCCGGAACCGCATCGTTCACCGTCAACTGCCGCGATGACTGCGAATATTGCGTGGATGCGGACAGCGCATTCGTCGTGAGGAGCGCAATAACTCCGGCAACCACACTGAAAACCGATACTCTGCTCACGGATGTCCTGCTGGCGGCGGCGCGGATTGCGCGGTGCTGGGCGCAGGCGAACTCGCGCCAGCGCTGCTGGTGTTTCCGTAAATCGCACGGCCGATCAGTCCCATGATATCGACCGAACCCTGCGTGTTGGCGATCACACCACCGGCTTGCAAATTTTTTGCACTGCCACCCGGCTGGATCGAGAGGTACGGGTTTCCCAGCAATCCGGCGGACGTCACCTTGATGGAGGAATCGTCCGGCACCGGAATGTTGCCGCGAATGTTCATATGCACAATGGCGAGAAAGGTCTTTGGATCGAGATCGACCTCTGAGACGGCGCCGATCTTGATGCCGTGCAGCCGCACATCTGTGCCCGGCACAATTCCGTCGGCACTCGAGAACCGCGCCTCCACCGGATACCCGGACAGGCCGCTGGCATTGGTATTCGAATAGGCGAACACCACAAAACCAAGCGCGATCGCGACCACGAGCGCGCCAATCAGGGTTTCCACCATGTTGTTGTTGCGCATGGCGTTCGACTCAACCCGGAGACCAGGCTTCGTAATCGGCAGTGGCTGGTGCCCGTTCGCCACGGCCTGCAAGACTTCCTTCCGGCCGGTACGCTCCGGCCGTGCCGGACAGGTTCGGGACGTATTCCTGCTCGAAGCTGGGCGCTTTAAGCGGAGCGATGGTCGGCGGCTCCTTGAAAGTGAAGTGCAGCCAGCCGTGCCATTCGGGCGGCACGCGACTCGCTTCAACGGTGCCATTGTAAATCACCCAGCGGCGGCTGCCGCTGCGGTTCTGATAGTAGCGGTTGCCGAATTCATCCGCGCCCACGAATCGCCCATAGAGCAGTGTCGTGAGCAGCGTCCCCCAGGTCGCGCCGCGCCACCAGACGAAAAGCATCAGGAACCACTGCTTCATAGCCAGCCATGTGCTGAATCGCGGGCGAATATAGTGGCCCATTCATCTTTTCCAAGCCGCCGAACGACGCGGCTCACCTGTCCACAGCCAGCGCACAAGAAGATTGGCGGTGTGGAAGAAAATTTTTGTGACGGGTTCGTGCACCCTCCTTGACTCCCGCTGTTTTGCTGGACTTGAGGCCTTCCCAAGAACGGTGGACAAGATCGCCTTAACCACTTTTCGCTTGCATGTCTGGAAGACCCGTATCCATACTTGGGGGCTGTCGCTACTCGCGACACAATATCTGGACGGATGCGGCTTCATACATCCGGCGGCGATGGTATGCGCGCGCCGGACAAGGAAGGTGTGTCTGCACCGGAAGCCAACACAGGAGCATACGGGGCAACATGCGTATCCGGCGCCATTTTACGACCGAAGGCCAATCCCCCTACGAGGGCATCGCCTTCCGAACCGCGAGCAGCGAAATCCGCAATCCGGATGGCTCTGTGGTTTTCCGGCAGACGGACATCGAAGTCCCCGCGGACTGGAGCCAGGTCGCCTGCGATGTGCTGGCGCAGAAATATTTTCGCAAAGCCGGCGTACCGGTGGAGCTGGAGGCCGTGGCACAGGAGGGCGTGCCGTCGTGGCTGTGGCGGAAGAAGGGTACGGACGGCAGTGCTACCACAGGCGAACATTCCGCCCGGCAGGTGTTCGACCGTCTGGCCGGCACGTGGACCTATTGGGGCTGGAAAGGCGGCTACTTCGATACCGAATCGGATGCGCGCGCGTTTCGCGACGAACTCTGCTTCATGCTGGCGACGCAGAAGGCCGCGCCGAACTCGCCGCAATGGTTCAATACCGGGCTGCACTGGTCCTATGGCATCGATGGCCCGAGCCAGGGGCACTACCACGTCGATCACGCCACCGGCCGGCTGACGAAATCCGCCTCGGCTTATGAACATCCGCAGCCGCACGCCTGCTTCATCCAGAGCATCGCCGACGATCTGGTGAACGAAGGCGGCATCATGGATTTGTGGACGCGGGAAGCGCGGCTGTTCAAATACGGCTCCGGCACCGGCACAAACTTCTCCAGCCTTCGCGGTGAGGACGAGAAGCTTTCCGGCGGCGGCAAGTCTTCCGGCTTGATGAGCTTTCTGAAGATCGGCGACCGCGCGGCTGGCGCGATCAAGTCCGGGGGCACCACGCGGCGCGCCGCCAAGATGGTGATTGTCGACATCGATCATCCGGACATCGAGCAGTTCATCGACTGGAAGGTGATCGAGGAACAGAAGGTCGCCGCGCTGGTGGCAGGCTCGAAACTCACGGCGCAGCACCTGAACGCGGTGATGAAGGCCTGCATCAACTGCGAAGGTTCGGGCGACGATTGTTTCGATCCCAAGAAGAACCCGGCGCTGCGCCGCGAAGTGAAAGCCGCGCGGAAAGCGATGATCCCGGACAATTACATCGATCGCGCCATATCATTCGCCAAGCAGGGCTACAGCCAGATCGAATTTCGTACCTATGACACCGATTGGGATTCGGAAGCGTACCTGTCGGTTTCCGGCCAGAACTCGAACAATTCCGTGCGCGTGACCGATGAATTCCTGCGCGCGGTTGAAAACGACGAGGACTGGAACCTCACGCATCGACGCGACGGCAGTGTTGCGAAAACGTTGAAGGCACGCGAGCTGTGGGATTCGGTGTCCCGCGCGGCGTGGTCGTGCGCCGATCCCGGCATCCAGTTCCATTCGACGATCAACGACTGGCACACCTGCCCGGCCGGCGGCCCGATCCGCGCCTCCAATCCGTGCTCGGAATACATGTTCCTGGACGACACAGCCTGCAATCTCGCCTCGTTGAATTTGATGGCTTTC
>JAICVV010000455.1 GCA_025935155.1 Alphaproteobacteria bacterium | reverse complement strand
TCCAACATGAACGCCAACGAGGTAATCTCCAACCGCGCCATTGAAATCCTGAATGGCGAGAAAGGCTCGAAGAAGCCGGTCCATCCGAACGATCACGTCAACATGAGCCAGTCGTCGAACGACACCTACCCGTCGGCGATGCACATCGCCTGTGCGGAAGAAATCGTTCACGGCCTTCTGCCTGCACTTCGTTTTCTCGAGATGGCGCTCGACAATAAGGCCGTTGCCTGGAAGGACATTATCAAGATCGGCCGTACCCACACACAGGACGCCACGCCGCTCACCCTGGGCCAGGAATTCTCCGGTTATGCACAGCAGGTGGAGAACGGTATCGCGCGCATCGAATCCACGCTGCCGATGCTGATGCAGCTGGCACAGGGCGGCACGGCGGTGGGCACCGGCCTAAACGCGCCGAAAGGCTTTGACGGCATGGTGGCCGAGCGCATCGCCGCCATCACGCAACTGCCGTTCACGCCGGCGCCCAACAAATTCGAAGCGTTGGCAGCGCACGACGCCATGATCTTCAGCCACGGGGCCATCAACACGGTAGCCGCATCGCTATTCAAAATCGCCAACGACATCCGGCTGCTGGGATCGGGCCCGCGCGCGGGCCTTGGCGAGCTGGCGTTGCCGGAAAACGAGCCGGGCTCATCCATCATGCCAGGCAAGGTCAATCCCACGCAGGCCGAAGCGATGACGCAAGTCTGCACACGCGTGTTCGGCAATCACGCGACCATTACCTTCGCCGGCAGCCAGGGACACTTCGAACTGAATGTCTACAATCCGGTAATGGCTTACAGCTTCCTGCAAAGCGTGCGGCTGATGGCGGACGCCGCGCGGTCATTCACGGAGAACTGCGTCGTGGGAATCGAACCGCGGCTCGACAATATCAAGGCCGGACTGGAACGCTCTTTGATGCTGGTCACGGCTCTGGCGCCGAAGATCGGTTATGACAACGCCGCAAAGATCGCCAAGGCTGCGCACAAGAATGGCAGCAGGCTGAAGGAAGAGGCAATAAAGTCCGGCCTTGTGACAGCCGATGAATTCGATCGCACCGTGCGGCCGGAAGACATGATTCGTCCGGCCGGTTGACCCGCGGCGCTATAGTACCGTGCGTGTGTCGGAATCCCGATCGCAGCGCTTGATTTCCGCCACCAGGCCTTCCGGCGTGATCGCGTTCGTCGCCAAACGCGTCTGGATGTTCTGCGCGTTGGTCGTCACGCGGGCGGTGTAGGACTGCTCCGATTCGCCGGGATGGAGCGCCATGTACCGCTTGCCGGCATCGCTCGCGCGCTGGGCGTAATATGCAGCGGCGGTGCCGTCGAGATTCTGGATCACGAACGCCGCCAAAGTGTAACGCGCCGCGCAATTCAGGTCGTCATAGTCCGCAGCGCCCACGGCAACTGCCGGATCCATATTTTGCATTTTCGGCTGGGCGCCCGCTTCGGTCAAACCGAGCGTCACGATCGCTGCTGCGAAGAGGGGGATTGCACGCATTTGCATATCTGCTCAATGTTTGCTGGCACATGCCATCAGACAATCGAATGCGCCTGCTGAAAAAATGTTCCGTCAGCAT
>JAICVV010000454.1 GCA_025935155.1 Alphaproteobacteria bacterium | reverse complement strand
TCCAACATGAACGCCAACGAGGTAATCTCCAACCGCGCCATTGAAATCCTGAATGGCGAGAAAGGCTCGAAGAAGCCGGTCCATCCGAACGATCACGTCAACATGAGCCAGTCGTCGAACGACACCTACCCGTCGGCGATGGACATCGCCTGTGCGGAAGAAATCGTTCACCGGCTCATCCCGGCACTGCAGCTGCTGCGCAATGCGCTGAACGACAAAGCACAGGCCTGGAAGGACATCATCAAAATCGGCCGCACTCACACGCAGGATGCCACGCCGCTCACCCTGGGACAGGAATTCTCCGGTTATGCGCAGCAGGTGAAGAACGGTATCGCGCGCATCGAATCCACCCTGCCGATGCTGATGCAGCTGGCGCAGGGCGGCACGGCCGTCGGCACCGGCCTCAATGCGCCGAAAGGCTTCGACCGCATGGTCGCCGAGCGCATATCCGCCATCACGCAACTGCCGTTCACGCCGGCGCCCAACAAATTCGAGGCGCTGGCGGCGCACGACGCCATGATCTTCAGCCACGGCGCGATCAATACGGTGGCCGCGTCCCTGTTCAAGATCGCCAACGACATTCGCCTGCTGGGATCGGGTCCGCGCGCGGGCCTTGGCGAGCTGGCGCTGCCGGAAAACGAGCCGGGCTCATCCATCATGCCGGGCAAGGTCAATCCCACGCAGGCCGAAGCGATGACGCAAGTCTGCACGCGCGTCTTCGGCAATCATGCCACCATCACCTTTGCCGGCAGCCAGGGCCATTTCGAGCTGAATGTCTATAATCCGGTAATGGCTTACAGCTTCCTGCAAAGCGTGCGGCTGATGGCGGACGCCGCGCGCTCGTTCACGGAGAACTGCGTCGTCGGAATCGAACCGCGGCTCGACAATATCAAGGCCGGACTGGAACGCTCTTTGATGCTGGTCACGGCGCTGGTGCCGAAGATCGGTTATGACAACGCCGCGAAGATCGCCAAGGCCGCGCACAAGAACGGCACAACCTTGAAGGAAGAAGCAGTGAAGTCCGGTTTGGTCAGCGCCGAAGAATTCGATCGCACCGTGCGGCCGGAAGACATGATTCATCCGGCCGGTTGACCCGCGGCGCTACAGTACCGTACGTGTGTCGGAATCCCGATCGCAGCGCTTGATTTCCGCCACCAAACCTTCCGGCGTGATCGCGTTCGTCGCCAAACGCGTCTGGATGTTTTGCGCGTTGGTGGTGACTCGCGCAGTGAAGCTTTGCTCCGATTCGCCGGGATGCAGCGCCATGTACCGCTTGCCCGCATCGCTCGCTCGCTGGGCATAATATGCAGCGGCGGTGCCGTCGAGATTCTGGATCACGAACGCCGCCAAAGTGTAACGCGCCGCGCAATTCAGGTCGTCATAATCCGCCGCGCCGACAGCGACGGCCGGATCCATATTTTGCATTTTCGGCTGCGCGCCCGCTTCGGTCAAACCGAGCGTCACGATCGCTGCTGCGAAGAGGGGGATTGCACGCATTTGCATATCTGCTCAATGTTTGCTGGCACATGCCATCAGACAATCGAATGCGCCTGCTGAAAAAATGTTCCGTCAGCAT
>JAICVV010000327.1 GCA_025935155.1 Alphaproteobacteria bacterium | reverse complement strand
CCCGCCGCCCAATGTGACCGGCCGGCTGCATGTCGGCCATGCGCTGAACAATACCCTGCAGGATGTGCTCGCGCGCTTCGAGCGCATGCGCGGGAAGGACGTGCTGTGGCAGCCCGGCATGGACCACGCCGGCATCGCCACCCAGCTGGTGGTGGAGCGGCAGCTCGCCGAGCGGCAGCAAAGCCGCGTGCAGATGGGCCGCGAGAAATTCCTCGAAGAGGTGTGGCGCTGGAAAGAGGAGTCCGGCGGCGCCATCGGGCGGCAGCTGCGCCGGCTGGGCGCTTCGGCCGACTGGTCGCGTGAGCGATTCACCATGGATAAAGGGCTGTCGCGCGCGGTCCTTAAAGTGTTTGTTGAACTCTACCGGCAGGGCCTGATTTACAAGGACAAGCGGCTGGTGAACTGGGACCCGCGGCTGCAGACGGCCGTCTCCGATCTCGAAGTCGAGAACATCGAGATGAAGGGGCACCTCTGGTACATCCGTTACCCGCTTGAGGATGCGCCGGGCCAGTTCATCACTGTCGCCACCACGCGGCCCGAAACCATGCTGGGCGATGTCGCGGTTGCCGTGCACCCGTCTGACGAACGGTACCGCGATCTGATCGGCAAGCGCGCGATCCTGCCGTTGGCCAACTGGCCCATTCCGATTATCGCCGACGAGCATACCGATCCGGAAAAGGGCACCGGCGCGGTGAAGATCACACCCGGCCACGACTTCAACGATTTCGAAGTCGGCAAGCGCCACAATCTGGAATTGGTCAACATTTTGAACAAGGATGGCACGCTGAACGATCAGGTGCCGCCAACCTATCGCGGACTGGATCGCTTCGACGCGCGCAAGAGAATCTTGGCCGATCTGGAAGAACAGGGATTACTCGAGAAAACCGAGCCCATCACTCATGCCGTGCCGCACGATGAGAAAACCAAAACCGTCGTGCTGGAGCCGTATCTGACCGAGCAGTGGTATCTGAATGTCGCGCCGCTGGCGGAGAAAGCATTGAAGGCCGTCGAGGACAGCCGCACGCAGATTATCCCGGAGCAGTGGCGCAACGTCTATTTCGGCTGGATGCGCAACATCCAGCCGTGGTGCATTTCGCGCCAGCTCTGGTGGGGTCACCAGATTCCAGTGTGGTATGGCACCAAGTTGGGTGGAGATAGCAGGTCGGGGCTGAAGTACGGCGAGTTCGAGTTCTTTTGTGCTGAATCCGAAAGCGAAGCTATTGATCTCGCAAAAGGGTACATGCTTCAGCATGGCTATCCACACAGCCAAATATATATTGAGGAAAAACCCACCGAGCCTTCTTCCGGGTTCTTTGCCCCACCTGAGCGCGCGTACGGCATATGGCGGGACGAGGATGTACTCGACACGTGGTTTTCGTCCGCGCTGTGGCCGTTCTCCACTCTCGGCTGGCCGGAGAACACGCCGGAGCTCGCGCGCTACTACCCCACCTCCGTTCTCGTCACCGCCTTCGACATCATCTTCTTCTGGGTCGCCCGCATGATGATGATGGGGCTGCACTTCATGGACGAGGTGCCGTTCCGCATCGCCTACATCCATAACCGCGTCTTGGACGAGAAGGGCGCGAAGATGTCGAAGACCAAAGGCAACGTGGTCGATCCGCTGGAGCTGATCGACGCTTATGGCGCGGACGCATTGCGCTTCACGCTGGCGCTGGCGGCGGGGCAGGGGCGCGACATGCGCATCGGCCCGTCGCGCGTGGAGGTGAACCGTAACTTCGCCACCAAGCTGTGGAATGCGGCGCGCTTCTGCGAAATGAACGGCTGCGAAACGCGCGCGAGCTTCGATCCCGCGCAGGTCACGCAGACCGTGAACAAATGGATCGTGGCGGAAACCGCGCGCGCACCCGCTGAGGTCACGCGCAACCTGGAAGCGTTGCGCTTCAACGAAGCCGCAGGCGCGATCTACCGTTTCGTCTGGGATGTGTTCTGCGACTGGTACCTCGAGTTCATCAAACCGCTGCTGAACGGCACCGACGAGGGCGCCAAGGCGGAAGCGCGCATGACGGCGGCATGGACGCGCGACCAGATCTTTGCGCTGCTGCATCCTTTCATGCCCTTCATCACGGAAGAATTGTGGGCGCGCACGGCCGCGCAACGCGACTCATTGCTGATCGAAGCGAAGTGGCCGCAGCTTTCGCATCTGCCGCAGGATGAAGCTGCGGCGAGTGAAATCCGTTGGGTGATCGACCTCGTCTCCGGCATCCGCTCGGTCCGCGCCGAAATGAACGTACCGGCGACGGCTAAGGTGGCATTGGTGCTGAAGGATGCGAATGCGGAATCCGTGGCGCGGCTGGAGCGCCATCGCGATCAGATCATGACCCTGGCGCGGCTTGCGTCTGCACACACCGCGGATGCGATTCCCCAAGGCTCGGCACAGTTTGTGTTGCGCGAGGCCACAGCCGCCATTCCGCTCGGCGATGTGATTGATTTCGCCAAAGAACGGGCGCGGTTGGAGAAGGAACTGGCCAAGGCGCAAGCGGAAATCGGCAAGATCGACGCCAAGCTGAACAACGCGGAGTTCGTCTCCCGCGCGCCGGAAGAGATTATTGACGAACAGAAAGAACGCCGCGCCGAAGCCGCCGCATTGGCTGAAAGGCTGGGGCAGGCGCTCGCGATGCTCGGCTGACGGAACGCGGTTGTCGTTTCACGCATTTTCACAGATGGAGCGGCAGGGAGAGTGCGATGAAAAGGATTGCGACAGCAGCCCTAGCGGCAGGTTTTTTGGCAATCGGCACGGCAGGAGCGGGCGCGGTATGTGAACGTGCGAAAGCCACAGGAACCGCACTCGGCGCGGT
>JAICVV010000146.1 GCA_025935155.1 Alphaproteobacteria bacterium | reverse complement strand
GTCACCTGCGCCACCATCATCGTGAGCAGCGCATAGGAGGCGATGTTGAACGGCACGCCGAGGAAAATATCCGCCGAGCGCTGATAGAGCTGGCATGATAGCCGCCTGTTTGCCACGTAAAACTGAAACAAGCAGTGGCAGGGCGGCAGCGCCATTTTCGGCACATCCGCCGGATTCCAAGCCGTGACAATCAGCCGGCGCGAATCGGGATTACGGCGGATGTCCGCAATGAGATTGGAAATCTGGTCGATGGTGCCCCCATCCCGTGTGGGCCAGGAGCGCCATTGGTACCCGTACACGGGCCCGAGATCGCCCGTTTCGTCGGCCCATTCGTCCCAGATGCTGACGCCACGCTCCTGCAGCCAGCGCACGTTGGTATCGCCGCGCAGGAACCACAGCAACTCGTAGATAATCGCCTTGGTGAACAGCTTTTTGGTGGTGAGAAGCGGGAAGCCTTCCGTCAGATCGAATCGCATCTGATGTCCGAAGATGGACAGCGTGCCCGTGCCGGTGCGGTCCTGCTTCTCCGCACCGGACTTCAACACATGCTCCATCAGATCGAGGTACTGGCGCATGGGCGGATTCGATTCTCCGCTCCTACTCTATCCCACTCTCGCCTTTTTCAGCGCATCGTTGATGCGGCTTTGCCAGCCGGGACCTGTGGAGCGAAAGCGCTCCACAACGTCACGATCGAGCCTTAGCGTTACCTGTTGCTTGGTCGGCGCCTTTTGCGGACCCCGTTCGCCAGGCTTGCGTTTGGAAAGATGCATGAGTTCAGGAATTTCCCAGATCCGCTTGGATTCGGCAAAATCGCGGTCGGTCCATTCCGGGTTTTCCGAATCAGGCATCTCAGCGGCGCTTCGATGTTTCCTCTTCATAGTTTTGACGTTCCTTACGATTGGCAAGCCTAAGCGAAATTACCCGAACCACATCTCCGCGCATTGTAAACACGACCGCCACGACCTCGCCTTTCAATGGACCGACGGCGCGATAGCGGACTTCGCCATAACCTCCCGGTTATTTACAACGACTCATGCGCTGTCTAAGTCGAAATCCTCCATCAATGCGAAGGGCAGACCGCGCTTGGGCGTTACGCTCACTCTTCATCGGGTCGAATTCGATCTTCATTTGATTGTAGTTACGAAAAGATAAATGTCAATGCGGGCCAGCCATGCCGGTGAGTTTACGGCCCCGGGCAGAGAGGTAATCGTACAGGGCGTTCAGCTCGGCATCGCTCAGGTGACTGATGCGCACCCGCGCCACTGCCGACATCATCGGCAGCTCGCGGTTTCCTGCGGCTTTGCCGGTGCGCATGAACTTGAGAAAATCTGCGCGTTCATAGGAGGCCACAATCGTCAGATTGGGCGGGGACGGCGGCGGCCCACCCTGGCCCTCAAGCGCGGTGCCGTGACATTCGCCGCACGCGCTCATCGCCATCTCGCGGGCGCGCGCGTAACGAGGCCCGACATCAATCGCAGGCCGCTGCAACGGGAACCAGGCTTGCACGACTTTTTTCGTGCCACGCAGAACGTCCCAACGCGTCTTCAGATCGTAACTGGGCGGCGGAATGTCCGGCCCTGCCGGTTTCAGCGAGCGGATGTAGGAGACGATTGCGGTGACATCGCGATCCGGCATGTACTGGAAGGAATCCGAGGGCATGCTCTCGGCGATGCTCGTCCCGTCCGGCCGCACGCCCCTGCGGATGGCGTGATCGAAATCGGCATCCGACAATGTTTGCGCCAGGCGGGTGAGGTTGCGCGAGCGCATGCCGAAATCGGCGATGTAAGTCCCTTGCAGATTGGGGCGATGGCAATCCGCGCAGCCGTAAGGGCGTACCAGATGCGCGCCAAGCGCGATGACTTCAGGATCCGTCGAAGCGTGGATATGCGATGACGAAAGCGGATAGCGCTGCGCGATGATCTGCTCGGAAGCAATGTAGACATAGGCGCCCGCGGCCAGCGCCACGATTACGATGACGCTTACCCCGATTGCACCCCACTTCCAGAACTGCCGCATCCCGCCCCCTGCGCAAGTCAAGTGAAAGGAATTTCAGGCAAACAGGCAACCAAAATATCCTGTGACGTATTCCTAAGGATATGCGCTAAAGTTTTCGGGCGCTTTCCCCTGTGCCACGCGGGAACAACGGAATGGCCCTGCCGACTCCAGACCGCCTTCTTCCGATGCTGGATCGGGCCGCCGGTGCAATAGGCGTTGGCAACGCGCGGCTCGATGCCGAACCACTGTTGGCTGCTGCCTTGCGCCGGAGCGGACGTCGCGAATTCCGGGATGCATCGTTTGTGTCTGCGCTACGCCTGCTGCTCGAATGCTGTGAAGCAGAGGCCGATCTCAGTCTGTTCGGCCGCTATGCAGCACAATGGGATGTGCTGCGCTGCCTTTCCAACCTGCTGCGGTTCGAGGCCGAGGAAGAACGCGACGCAGACATCCTTCGGGAGAAAATCGAGCGGCCGATTTTCGTTACGGGATTGCCCCGCAGCGGCACCAGCCTGTTTCACTCGCTGCTGACCGCCGATTCGTCGCTTCGGGTACCACGCTGTTGGCAAACCATCTCACCCTATCCGGGCAGGCGCCGCGATCGCCGCCGGCAAAACGTTGACCGGCAACTGCGCATCTTTCAGCACCTCGCGCCGGAGATGGCAGCGTTGCATCCCCTGTCGGCGGACTCGCCGCAGGAATGCACCGAGATCACCGCGCAGGTGTTCCAAAGCCTGCGTTATGAAATGACTTACCGCGTGCCTTCGTACCAGCTGTGGATCGATGCGACGGGCCACATCCCCGCTTACCGATTCCACAAACGATTCCTACAGCACCTGCAGCATCAGGCGTGCGGCGGACGCTGGGTTTTGAAATGCCCGGATCACGTTCACGCGCTGAATGCGATCGAGCAAATTTATCCCGACTGCGGAATCGTTTTCGTGCATCGCGATCCACTGCGGGTGATTGCATCCGCGGCGAAACTTACCGAAGTGGTGCGCCGCCCCTTCACCCGGCAGATCAACAAGGAGGACATCGGCCGGCAGGTGTTGGCGCGCCTCATTGAAGGCGCGGACACCATGATCGAGCGGTCGAAGACGGACCGGCGGATTTTCCACCTTCGTTATACGGATTTTGCGCGTGAGCCGCTGAAGCAGACGGAAATGCTGTACCGGCACTTCGGCCTGCCGCTCAGCGAAGCGGCGCGGGACAGCATGCGCAGATTTCTCTCAGCGGCGCCTCCGGCGAACCACCAATACAGCCTGGAGGAATTCGGCTTCTACAGCGGGGCCCTGCGCGACCGCTTTGAATGCTATATGGAGCACTTCGACATCCAGCGCGAATCGCCCCTCTGGCAAACCCAAAAGGCCCTAAAAATTCCCATCGCGGCATGAAGCCTGTCGCCGTTGCTGCCTTCATTGCGGGCGCGGCGATCGTTGTCGTTCTGGTGCTGCATGCCGGGATTCCCGTGCTCATCGACGCGCTCGCCGCGCTGGGCCTCACGGGTTTGCTGATCATCGCCGTTGCGCACGTTCCCATTATGGCGTTGCTGGGAACGGCCTGGTGGATCGTTGGCCGCGGCGCCGGCCGCCCCAGCCTCGCACATTTCATTTGGGCTCGAGCCGTGCGAGATGCCTCCGCCGAGGCGCTGCCCTTCTCGCAGGTGGGCGGCTACGTCATCGGCGCGCGCGCGCTGGTGCTTTCCGGCGCGTCTGCGGAATGGGCCGGCACCTCGACTTTGCTCGATCTCATCCTCGAGCTCGCGGCCAAGGTGCCGTACATTCTTGCCGGTCTTGCATTGCTGGCATGGTTCAGGCCGCGACTCTCCGGCGTCAGCGCCGTCATTGCGATGGTGATTTGCGCAGCGGTGATTGCCGGATGGCTGCAGCAACGATCGGCCGGGTGGATGGCGGGTATTACGGCACGGCTGTTTCGCCACTGGCCCACGCTGGCGAAGTTTCATCGCGAAGCAAGCACAGCCTTTCGCGAAATGACTGCGCGGCGCGGCGCGATCCGCAAAAGCGCATTCGTGCACTTTCTCTGCTGGCTGTTGGGCGCCGGCGAAACATGGCTGGTATTCTGGCTGATGCACCGGAGCGTGCCGTTTGCGCCGGCGCTGGTGATCGACAGCCTTGTCGGCGCGCTGCGAGCGGTGTCGTTTTTCGTGCCGGGAGCGCTGGGCATTCAGGAGGGCGGCTACGTGCTGCTCTGCGGGCTGTTCGGCCTCTCGCCCGGCGCCGCTCTGGCTCTCTCTCTCGCCCGCCGCGCCCGCGACCTGCTGCTGGCCGGCTTTGTCCTGCCCTCCTGGCAATGGGCAGAAGGCCGCGCCCTGCCGGGCCGCTTCAAATCTTAACCGGCAGAGGCTATATTTGGGGTGTTCGGGTTCGCCCGGACTATGACGATAAACGGCTGCGTAATAAGCGGACTGGACCCGGGGGCGGTACCCGGCGGCTCCACCATCTCTCCAATCTGGAGACACGGGGCCGAAACAGGATCGACAGACGTGTAAAGGCTGACCTTTCGTCCGGTATGGTATCCGCCGTTATCGGGCTAATCGTACAGGTGCCAACGATAATGAAATGGCCCTCGCTGCCTAATTAGGCAAGCGCGGTTTCGGGGAGGGCACCGGGCAACAGAAGCCCTCCCCACTTGCTTCCGCCCTCACCGATACCTTATTTGCGAACGGCGCAAGCGCCGCTTCGCCGGGGCACGGGGCAACAGAGGCCTCCCACTTCCTTCCGCAAACGCGCATCCGCTGTCACGGCAATGCACTGTACTGCTGCTTGAAGGGGGTGCACGCGCAAGAGAAGTCTGACCAATGCTCAGGCCGATGCGCTACTGCGAGAAAGAATAACGATGCGCTTCGTCCTTATCGCTGCCCCTCGAACCGGCTCCTCGCACCTGTGCTCCTATCTCTCGCGGCATGCAGATATTCTCTGCCATGGAGAAATCTTTCATTCTAAGCGCGTTCAGTTCCGGGCCCCTGGCTGCCGGCGGGAGGAAAGGAAACGTTTGGCGGGCGAATTCCTCAATCTGCGCCGCCGCGATCCGTTAGCGCTCTTGGAACGCATTTACACAATGACAGGCGGGCGAAAAAGCATCGGATTCAAGATTTTCGATGGCCACAGCCGCGAAGCACTCGAATATCTTTTAAGAGACGATAACACGAGCAAAATCGTGCTTTTTCGTCCGAACGCGCTTGCGCGCTACTCGTCTCAGCTGGTAGCCATCGAGACAGAGACATGGAATGCCAAAACCTCAGAACGGCCGAAAATCATCTTCCACGCGGAACAGTTTGCAAGATCGACGCAAAGGTACCTGCAGTTTTTCCATAATACGATCCGCATACTGAACGAAACTGGGCAGAGATATTTCTTCATTCGGTACGATGAGCTGAATAATCTTCTCATGCTCGAACGACTCATTGTCTTCCTGAAGGCCAGTGGTCCGGCACCGGAGTTGAAGGACACGGTAGGGCGTGCCTCCTACAACATCGTGTCGCGGTTCTCGAACCCGTCCGAAGTAAGCGAATATCTGGAGAAAAACGGTCTTATGCACTGGGCGTATGAGGGCGATCTATCCTTGGAAACGGCCCGCAGGGGGCCATGAAACGGCAACGCCAGCGGATTATATCTTCCTGGCGATCGTGGCGGGATGTCTGATGCTTTGGGAGACGCGGTGAAACTCGATCCTGGCGCTTACGATTTCCTCTCCAATTTCAGCACGGTCGGCGCGATCGTGCTTGGCGCGATTCTCGCAACCGTCGGCGCGCTCTTTGCCACGCAGATCGAATGGCGTTTCGAGCGGCGGCGGCGCGAGC
>JAICVV010000393.1 GCA_025935155.1 Alphaproteobacteria bacterium | reverse complement strand
GTTGGAAACGCTCCGCGCCGCCGAAATGCTGATCGCGGTTGATTTTCAGGTGATGGTCTACTGCAACGACGATCCGCTGATGGCCAAGCGGCTGGAGAACTTGGGCGCAGCCGCGATGATGCCGCTCGCTGCGCCCATCGGTTCCGGCCTCGGCATCCAGAGTCCGGTCAACATTCGCCTCATCGTCGAGGAAGCGAAGGTGCCGGTGATTGTCGATGCCGGTATCGGCACGGCGTCGGATGCCGCCATTGCCATGGAGCTCGGCTGCGATGCGGTGATTTCAAACACCGGCATTGCGGAAGCCAAAGATCCGAGGCTGATGGCGGCGGCCATGAAACACGCGGTGGAAGCAGGGCGCCTCGCGTATCTGGCGGGACGCATGGCGAAGAAGCGCTACGCAGATGCCTCCAGCCCGCTGGCTGGCCTGATTTGATGCGGCTTCTTCTGCTGGGGTTCCTCACGGCAGCTGCGGCGCAAGCGCAAACGGGATCGAAGTCCGACGCGCCGTTGAGGCAATTGCTCGATCGAACTGTCTGGATCGATATCGGTCTCGGTCGCGACCTGAACCGCCTGACGCCCAAGCAGATAACAGATCTCAAAAGATGCAGAGAGCCCACAATGGCCTTCCAGCTCAGCGATGGGTTGTGGACGCAATCCTTTTATGCGGGCATTGAAATGCGCACCGTGTATTCTTCGGCAACCCGGAAGACCGATCTCACGGGAACAACAGTCCTGTTTTACATCGCCGGACATTCCGAACCGGCTGAAACACTGCGGATTGCGCGAAGCGGCGATGTGCTGGTGGAACAGACCCACGGATTTCGCCCGCACACGTTTCTGAAGTGCGATCCGCCCCACGCCAATCCGGTCAAGAACAAAGCGCCGCGTTAGTTCAGGACGTTCCCATCAGTTTGCGCAGAATGACGTCGTCGAGCGCGCCTTCACGCACGTTGCCGTTGATGATGAAAGCCGGCGTGCCATCCACATTCGCCGCAGCCGCGAGGCTGTGCGCCGCTGTCAAGGCGGTATCAATGGAACGATCCTGCATGTCCGCCCGCAGCTTATTCACATCCAGTCCTGCCTTTTGCGCGTCTGCGTACACCACATCTTCGGTCACCATTTCCTTCTCGTCCATCAGCAGGAAATGGAAGGCCAGGTATTTGTCCGGCTGCTTGCGGGCGGCCAGTGCAGCGCGCGAAGCGATGGTCGATTGCGGCCCCTTGATGGGAAATTCGATAAAGGCAAAACGCGCATCTTTCTTATGCGCGGCGATGAATTTCTTCACCGCCGGCAGCGATGCACGGCAGTACGGGCAGTTGTAATCGAAAAACTCCACGAACGTGGTTCGTGCCGATGCCGGCCCGGTGACGAAGGCAAGGCGGGGATTGAAGAAGGGCTTCAACCCAAGCTTTCGCACTGCTGCCTGCCGAGCCTGATCGCCGCTCTCTTCCTGCTGCGCCTGAAGTTTGTCGCTCGCTTCCACCAGCACTTGCGGATGTGCAAGCAGATAATCGCGGATGCGGGCGTCTGAGGCGGATGGAAAAACCCCCAGCCGCGCAGCCGCAAACAGCACTACGACGGAAAGCGCAGCGCCGCCGATCATGCCCGCGAACGCGGCACCCCTGAACGATGTAATCATGCGACGCCCCTCACCGGCGCTTGTCCGAATTCGCACTGGAAATTGCCAGAATATCCGCCGCCCGCTGCCAATCCGGAGAACCCGCCGCAAGCCTGTGCTGCGCCAGCGTGGCAAAATGGGTGGCCGCGCCGAAATTGCCATTGTTGTAGTTGAGTTCCGCAGTAGAGAGATTTGCCATCGGTTCGTTGCCCATGTCGCTGTAAGCCTGCGCCGACTCATACCATGCAAAGGCGTTATTGTTCTCCTGCCGCAGCACGGTTTTGAGATTGTCCACGGCCGGCTTGGCGAATTGCGGTTTGCCGGTGGCGATTTGCGCCGCCGCCAGGCTTAGCCGCAGCAGGGGTTCATCGGGCGCAAGGTCCACCGATTTCTGGTACGGCAGAATCCCGTTCTGAGGCTGGCTCATTTCGACATAGATTTGGCCCAAGACCTCCCAATAGAACGGGTTCTTGGGATCCATCTTCACCAGAGCGTTCGCTTCCGCGAGAGCCTTTTTCATATCCGGCTGGCGGAAATAGGCGATGGCGCGCGCGTAATGCGCCTCTTCGCTCTGATTGGAATCGGGATAGCGCTGCAGCACAGTATCCACCTTGTAGAGGAACCCGGCGAGCTT
>JAICVV010000357.1 GCA_025935155.1 Alphaproteobacteria bacterium | reverse complement strand
TCTTTGGTATGGGCCGGTGACAGATACTTCAGAGCCGCTGAGACAAACGCCCCTTCACGCCCTGCACGTGGAGCTTGGCGCGAAAATGGTGCCGTTCGCCGGCTACGACATGCCGGTGCAGTATCCGGCCGGAATTCTGAAAGAACACCTGCACACCCGCGCCAGCGCCGGACTGTTCGATGTGTCTCACATGGGGCAGGCGTTTCTCTCGGGCGGCGATCCCGCCCTTGCCCTTGAGCGTGTAACACCCGCCGATGTCGCCGGGTTGAAGGAAGGCATGCAGCGCTACGGCCTGCTGCTGAACGATGATGGCGGCATCAGGGACGATTTCATGTTCTCCCGCCTCACCGGAGAACGCGACCTGTACCTCGTCGTCAATGCCGGCACGAAAGAAGTCGATTTCGCTTATATCGCTGAGAAGCTGAAGGGTGTGGTCACGCTCGCGCCGAAGCCGGATCGGGCACTGCTGGCGCTGCAGGGGCCGAAAGCGGGCGAAGTGTTGGAGCGCCATTCGCCGGGAATGGACCAGCTCACCTTCATGAAGTTGATCCGAACTAAGATTGCAGGCGCGCCGGCGATTGTCAGCCGCTCCGGTTACACGGGTGAAGACGGTTTCGAGATTTCGCTGGAAGGCGCCGATGCCGAGCGCGTGGCGCGTGCACTACTTGCCGAGCCCGAAGTTCTGCCCATCGGCTTGGGCGCGCGCGATTCTTTGCGGCTCGAAGCAGGCCTTTGTCTTTACGGTCATGACATCGACGAAAGCACCGATCCGGTGGAAGCCGATCTTGTCTG
Organism: Alphaproteobacteria bacterium; assembly: GCA_025935155.1. Lineage (GTDB taxonomy): Bacteria > Pseudomonadota > Alphaproteobacteria > Micropepsales > Micropepsaceae > Rhizomicrobium. Next base: position 1,735 of record JAICVV010000357.1, on the reverse strand, counting down.
GTCCATCGGCAAGCGCCGCAAGGAGCAAAAGGATTTTCCTGCGGGCAGTAAGATCATGGACGAGGTTGTGAATGGGACCGCGCGCAAGCGCGTCGGTATTCGCCCGGACGGCCGTGCGCCCGCGCGCGAAGGCACGGACATCACCGACAAGAACGGCCGCGTGATCGGGCGCATCACCAGCGGCGGCTTCGGGCCGAGCCTCAATGCGCCGATGGCAATGGGCTATGTCGAGTCCGCATTCGCGGCAGACGGCACGGAAGTCGATCTGCTCGTGCGCGGCAAGCCGCTGCCGGCGCGGGTGGCGCCGATGCCGTTCGTGCCGCACCGCTACAAACGCGCATCCAAAGCGAACTGAAACCGGAGAACGAATATGAGCGAAACACGCTACACCGATCAGCATGAATGGGTCCGCGTCGATGGCGACGAAGCCACCGTCGGCATCACCAAATACGCCGCCGAGCAGTTGGGCGATGTGGTGTTCGTCGAAGTCCCGGAAGCCGGGCGCAAGCTGGCGCGGGGCGGTGAAGCCGCCGTTGTCGAAAGCGTGAAGGCCGCAAGCGAAGTGTATGCGCCCATTGGCGGCGACGTCACGGCCGCGAACGCGGATCTCACCGGCGATCCTGCCAAGGTCAACGCCGATCCGGAAGGCGAAGGCTGGTTCTTCAAACTGAAGATCGCCGACAAGGGGCAGCTCGAAAGGCTGATGACCCGTGACGAATACGCAGCGTTTGTGAAGGGACTATGAGCACCTCCACTGTCATGGCCCGGCTTGACCGGGCCACCCAGGCGGAGCGCGTCTGCGCTCCAGTGACTCTCTCCGCGCGCGGACGCGCGCTTACTGGATGGCCCGCCTACGCGGGCCATGACAAGGGAAAGTATGAATGAGGTACTTACCTCTTACGCCGGACGACCGCGCCGCCATGCTGGCGAAAGCGGGTGCTGCCAATATCGACGCCCTGTTTCGCGATGTGCCGAAGGCCGCAGTCGTCAACCGCAGCGTCTTCGATCTGCCGGACACTCAGGGCGAACTCGAGGTTGAGCGCGCGCTGTCGCGCATGGCTGCGCGCAATATATCGGCCGGTTCGGTGCCATTTTTTTGCGGCGCCGGCGCTTACCGTCATCATGTTCCGGCGGCGGTCGATCATCTGATCCAGCGTTCGGAATTCCTCACCTCCTACACACCGTATCAGCCGGAAATTGCGCAGGGCACGCTGCAATACCTGTTCGAATTCCAGACGCAGGTGGCGCTGCTCACCGGAATGGAGGTGGCAAATGCCTCGCTTTACGACGGCTCGACCGCTACCGCCGAAGCTGTGCTGATGGCGCAGCGGCTGACGAAACGCCCAAAGGCCATTCTCTCCGGCGGCCTGCATCCGCATTATGCTGAGACGGTTGAGACGATCGCGAATCTTTCGGGCGAAGTGGTGCGCGCGCCCGTCACGCCGGGGAAAGCGGAAGATATTGCGGCGCTGATCGACGATCAGACGGCTTGCGTGGTTGTGCAGAGTCCGGACGTATTTGGCCTTATCCGTGACCTGAAGCCCATCGCCGAAGCGGCGCACGCCAAGGGCGCCTTGCTGATTGCCGTGGTTACTGAAGTGGTTTCGCTGGGAGCATCCGCGAGAGCTCGCCGCCCCGGTCGAACAGGATCATCACGATGAAGGCGGCGACCACCGACGGCACGACCAGCGGCGTCTTGTAGAGGATGGAGAACAGGCGCTTGCCGGGAAAGCTC
>JAICVV010000129.1 GCA_025935155.1 Alphaproteobacteria bacterium | reverse complement strand
GGCCGGTGCGGTCTGCCGCGGCGCAGGTGCGCTGCGCGATTCCCCGCCCATAATCGGTCGTCATACCGCCGAAGGCACGCTGATAAATGCGACCGTCTTCTGTTCGCGAGAATGGTACGCCGTAATGTTCAAGCTCGTAGACCGCTTCCGGCGCGTTGCGGCACATGTATTCGATGGCGTCCTGGTCGCCCAGCCAGTCGGCGCCCTTGACGGTGTCGTACATGTGCCAGCGCCAGTCGTCCGGCCCCATATTGCCGAGCGCCGCCGCCACGCCACCCTGCGCGGCCACCGTGTGGCTGCGAGTGGGGAACACCTTCGTGACACAGGCCGTCTTCAGTCCGCGCGCGGCACATTCGAGCGTAGCACGGAGGCCCGAGCCGCCCGCGCCAACAACCACGACGTCGAAACTATGATCGATGATCGGATATGCCGGAGCCATCAGCCCACCGCCAGGCGCAGCAGCGCCACCAGAGAAAGGCCACCAACGACCCAGGCGAAGGCGCGATTCAGCAGCAGAAGAACGATTCGCCGACCGGAATGATGCACGTAGTCGTCAATCACCATCTGCAATCCCAGCATCATGTGCACACAGCTGACGATCACGAAAAGGCCCATCAGCAACGCATTCCACGGATGCTGGAAGAAGCTCGCGACTTCGGCTTCCGTTTTGCCCATCAGTAACAGCACGGAAATAACCAGCCACGCAGAAAGCGGGATGAGGGCGGCGGCGGTGACCCGCTCGCGCCAGAAATGGCCGACGCCGGAATGCGCGGAGCCGAGGCCCTCAACACGGTGCAGTGGAGTTTCGAGGCTCATGCGCGGAAGCCTCCATGCACTGCCCACCATCCGTAGGCGAACACACCGACGCTAAGGAGAACCGAAAGCGCGATCACCGTCACGCCGCTACGGTTCGCCGTTGGCACGGCAAAGCCGTAGCCCAAATCCCAGGCGAGATGCCGGATGCCGTTGAGAAAATGGAAAACCAGCGACCAGAGAAACCCGAACAGCACGATCAGCCCGATGGGATTTGCAATTGCCGCCGTGAACGGCTGGTACATTTCCGGGCCGCTGGCCAGCGCAATCAGGGCCCAGGCCACGAGGATCATCCCAACGGAAATGGCAATACCGGTCGCCCGATGGGTGATGGAGGTGGCCATGGTGATCGGCCATTTGTAGACGCTGAGAAAGGGCGACAGCGGCCGCTCCCGGGCGGGCGGCGATTGCGGGTTATCCGCCATAATGGTCCTGGCGAGTTGTTGCGAAGCAGCGCGGAGTTTAGGGGCGGGAAGGGGCCAGTCAACCGCCAATACCCAGCGAAACTGCGGCGTCATGGCCTGCCTTGCGGCTCGCGGAATTCGCGTTCATAGAGGTGAATGAGAAGCGCGGATCCGCTTTCCCATGAGTGAGTACAGCGCGACGGCCTTTGTCGTTGGGCCGCAAAGCCGCTTGCGGCGATTCGCCAGCGCGTTGTGGCAGATGCCACTCGCGCGGCCAGCGTGGGAAGCGGTGGCCGTGGTGCTGTTGTGCCCCCTGCTGTTGTCTGCCGCGATCTGGAACGGTTTTCCACTGATCTTCTACGATACCGGCGCCTACATGATGCAGGGCTTCGGGGACAAGTTCGTGCCGGAGCGCTCGCCTGTATTTTCGATTTTCATTCTGACAGGCGGGGCCGGGACAAGCCTATGGCTGGTTGCGCTGCTGCAAACGGCGATGGCGTCGTTCGTGATGGTGCAGATGGCGCGCATGGTGGCTCCGCGCGTTACATTGCCCATTCTGCTGCTGATCGGCGCCGCGCTGACGCTGCTGACCGGATTGCCATGGTATGCAGGCCAGATCGAGCCGGACATTTTCACACCGCTTGTTGTGCTGTGCCTTTATGTGCTGGCGTTCCACATCAAGCCGCTGGGGTGGTGGCGCGCAGGGTTGCTGATATTCATCGCGGCGCTCGCCACAGCGGTGCATCCGTCGCATCTTGGCTTATCGGCGGGTTTGATCCTTGTGCTGGCGCTTTATCGTGCCGCCAGGCTGTTGCGGCAGAAGCCGTGGCCCCGTGCTCAGCTACTGCTGCCTGTTTCGTCCCTCTGCCTTGGTTTTTGCCTGATTTTTTCCGCGAATTATATTTACACCCGCCACATCTTCGTGAGTCGCGCGGGTGCGGTCTTCATGTTCGCGCGCATGCTGCAGGACGGCGTGGTGCAGCGGCTGCTGAACGAAACCTGCCCGACTTCAAATTATGAGCTCTGCCGCTACAGGAAGGTATTGCCGCATCGCGCCGACAAATGGCTCTGGGGGCCGGGTACTTTGTTTGTCAAGCTGCACCGCTTCATCGGCACAGAAAAGGAATCGGCGCATATCGTCCACGATGCACTGGTGCGCTATCCCTTCTGGAACCTGGAGCTTGCCGGACGCGATGTATTGCAGCAGCTGACCCTCTTTCACACCGGCGACCAGATCGAACCGCAGCAGTGGATACTGTACCCGGATTTTCACGCCTTCATTCCCGACCAGATGCCAGCCTACAGCGCGGCGCGCCAGCAGAAAGGGCGAATCGATTTCCATCTCATCAACTACGTGCATGTGCCCGTGGGGGGAATCGTTCTCCTGTTGCTTGTGGCCGGATTTGTGTTTGCCATGAAGCGTGGCGATCCGAAGGCAGCGCCGTTGCTTGGCTTTGTACTCATCGCGTTGCTGGGAAACGCCATCGTTTGCGGAGTGTTTTCTAATCCGCATGCGCGTTACCAATCGCGCCTTATCTGGGTGCCCGCCTTCGCGCTGGCGCTGCTTGCGGTGGATAGACGATCTGCCGCCTTGCAGGTACGCTGAGAATCCGGCCTTAATCTGGGCATGACTTCCGTTCGCATTGCGGCTTCGATTCTGTCCGCCGATTTCGCACGCCTTGGCAAGGAAATCGAGGCGATTGAAAAAGCTGGCGCCGATTTCATCCATGTCGATGTGATGGACGGCCATTTTGTGCCGAATATCACCATAGGGCCCGTTGTGGTGAGGGCGATCCGCCCCCATGCCAAAAAGCCGCTCGACGTGCATCTGATGATCGCGCCGGTCGATCCTTTCATTCAGGCGTTCTGCGAGGCGGGTGCCGATGGTATTTCCGTGCACCCCGAAGCCGGCCCGCATGTCCACCGCACGCTGCAGTACATCCGCGACTGCGGCAGACGGCCGGGTATTGTACTCAATCCTGGAACACCCATCGACTTCATCGATAACGTGCTCGACCTCGTGGACCTCGTACTGATCATGACGGTAAATCCCGGTTTTGGCGGTCAGGAATTCATCGCAAGCCAGCTGCGCAAAATCGAAGCGGCGGCAGAACGCATCGCGCGCAGCGGCCGGAAGATCGATCTGGAAGTCGATGGCGGCATCACGCCGGAAACGGCGAGACGCGCGGTCGATGCCGGCGCCAACATTCTTGTCGCCGGCACCTCCGTCTTCAAGGGTGGCGCCGCGAATTATGCTGCCAATATTGCGCGTTTGCGCGGCTGACGTCCGGCATGCAGGGGCGAATGCACCTATACGTCTCGCTCGGACTTGAAGCAGTTGCCGCACTGTGGTGCCGCGCCGTAGCGCCGCTGCGCGCCGCCTGGCGCCGAAGCGGGTTCTATCGATTGCAGCTGCGTGGGCGGATGCCGGATCGCATTATTATCTCGCCAAATATTTCTTCGCCGCGGCGGCTGGAAGACGCAGATCAGCTGCTGCGCGGCCGCTTCCGGTTCAACGGCGAACCGGTGAACGTCAAGGAAGGATCGATTTTTGACAAGCCGCCGCCCTCGCTCGCCTGGGCGGAAGCGCTGCACAGTTTTGCGTGGCTCCCTGCACTCTCCATCGCGGGTGGAGAACCGGCTCGCATTCTGGCTGCCAATCTCATCACCCAATGGCTGAAGCGCTACGGGCGTTACTCCGAGCCGGCCTGGCGCGCCGATATTCTTGGCCAAAGGCTGATCAACATTTTTGCCCACGGCCGCTTCGTGCTGACCAATTCTGAGGTGACCTGGCGTTCGCGCCTGTTCGTCAGCTTGCGCGAGCAAAGCCGCATGCTGGCGCGCATTTCGAAAGAGGCACCGGATGGGTTGCCGCGCCTCGAGGCGGCGGCCGCGCACGCGCTGTCCGGCCTCTGTCTCAACGATCATTCCAAACGGTTCAGCACCGGACTCGAGCGACTTGAAACGGAACTGGCGCGGCAAATACTTTCGGATGGAGGACATGTCAGCCGCTCACCCGAGGCGCTGTTGCGCGCCTACGAATTACTCGCCGCTGTAACCGACGCGTTGGATGTATCCAATCTTGTCACACCGCTGCCGTTGCGCACGGCGCGCGATCGCATGGCGCCGATGCTGCGCTTCTTCCGTATGGGCGACGGCGCGCTTGCTATGTTTAACGGCGGACAGGAGGGCGACGCGAAGGCCATCGCCACACTGCTGGCGCGCGATGAAGTGCGCGGCCAGCCCTTCGCCCACGCGCCGGATTCCGGATATCAACGGCTCACCGCCGGGCGCACCCTGCTGGTGCTGGATTGCGGGCCGCCACCGTCCGGCGCGTTCAGCAAGACCGCGCATGCCGGTTGCCTCGGGTTCGAGTTCAGCACCGGCAATCAGCGCGTCGTGGTGAATTGCGGCGCCTCGAACGATGAGCGAAGATGGGGCGGAATCTTGCGCGCCACAGCAGCGCACTCCACGATCACGCTGGCGGATCGCTCGATGGCGAGGATCCTGACCGGATCGCTGGCTGCGCTTCTGGGGCCGCGTTTACTTGGCGGCCCGCAAAGTATCGAAACCGATCGCGTTGAATCGGCATCCGGTTGGACGGTGAATGCTGCCCATGACGGTTATCTTGATATGTTCGGCGTCGTTCATGAGCGCCGCGTGACAATGTCGCCGAACGGAAAGCTGATTTCCGGTCTCGATCGCCTGGTACGCAGGCGCCGGAGCACTGAGGCAACACCCTTTGCGGCGCGGTTTCACATCCATCCCGATGTTCGAATCTCCCCAAGCCAGGGCGGCGGCGCGCTGTTGAAGCTCGCATCCGGCGAAGGCTGGCGCTTTCAGTCCAGTGGCGGGGAGCTCACCATCGACAAGAGCGTCTATCTCGCGAATGAAAGCGTGCGCCGCACGGAACAGCTTGTGATCGGCGGAGTCGTCCGCAACGAACCGGTGGAAATCGGCTGGGTCTTCGAGCGCATCGGCGGCGGTTGATTGCCCCCGCAGAGACTACAATGTTGTCCGATCGGCGTGTCGGCCAGGCACTGATATTGGATGGCGAGATCCAAGCAGCTCCTTCGGGCGTGCGGTCTGCCCGGCGGTCTCGCGCATTTGCGCCGCGCCCCCGTGAGATCGTCCCTCCATGCGCGCCCCCTTCGGCACCCCCCTTAATTGCCTGGAACGGAGACTGCAGCGTCCGCAGCCAACAACAGGCGAATTTGCGCCTTTCCATCTGTATTGACACGGCGTGGCATCCGCCGGCTAATTTACGGACAAGCGGGCACTTCCATCGGGGTGGATATGCGGGCGGCCATTCAAAAACTTGCGGTTGCGGTCTTATGCCTGTTTGCCATCGCGGCGATCCCTGCGCTGGCCTTCAACCCCGGCGCGAAAAAATCATCCGTTGCGGAATCCGATGTCGGCAAGCTCAGGCCAGGCGAGTATATCTGGAGCCCGGAGCTGGCGCCGCGCGGGCCAATGACGGTAGTGGTCAGTCTGCCAGCGCAACGCGCTTATGTGTACCGCAACGGTGTGCGCATCGGTGCCAGCACGGTTTCGACCGGCAAGAAAGGTCACGCAACGCCGACCGGTGTGTTCACCATCCTCCAGAAGGACAAGAACCACCACTCGAACAAGTACAGCAACGCGCCGATGCCCTACATGCAGCGGCTGACCTGGGACGGCATCGCCTTGCATGCCGGCGGCCTGCCTGGCTATCCCGCGTCGCACGGCTGCGTGCGCCTGCCGCTCGCCTTTTCCGAGGCGCTGTTCAAGGAGACGTCGATGGGGATGACGGTTGTTATCACCAACGAACAACCGGCCACGCAGAATATCGTCGATCCGCGTACGCTTACGGGGCTCATGCCCGCCTCAGCAGCGGCAGTGGCGGAAAACCACCTTGGAAAGGAAGAAGATTACAACTGGCAGCCGCAGCTTTCGCCAAGCGGCCCGCTCACGATCCTTGCCAGCACGGCCGACCAGCGCGCGCTGGTGTTGCGCAACGGCGTGGTCATCGGCGCCGCGCGCGTGAAGATTCCGCCGGGAGAAATTGTCGGCACGCGCGCCGCGACCTTCACCGGCTTTGACGCGCAAGGGCGCGGC
>JAICVV010000273.1 GCA_025935155.1 Alphaproteobacteria bacterium | reverse complement strand
GTGTGGGGAGGGTCCTCCCCTGCTAAGCGGGGGAGGTGGCGCGCCAAGCGCGACGGAGGGGGCATGCTACCGTGCCGCCGCCGCGGCCCTCTCCACCGGCTTCGCCGGTCCCCCTCCCCCGCTTCGCAGGGGAGGAACCAAGACCCCGCGTTGGGGGAGGTGAATGCGAGCGTGAACGGCGAGGCGCTGACGCTCCATCCCTCCGGCGCGCTGTGGTGGGCGGCGGAGCGGACGCTCGTGTTCGCCGATCTGCATTTCGAGAAGGGCTCGTCGTTTGCGCGCGGCGGACAATTGCTGCCGCCTTACGACACACGCTCCACGCTCGCGCGCATCGCGGCGCTGGCGCGGCACTACGAACCTGCGCGCATTATTGCGCTGGGCGACTCCTTCCATGATCGCGATGCCGCCAATCGCCTCGACGACAACGAACGCGCCGTGCTGCGCGAACTCGGCGACAAATCCGACTGGATCTGGATCGAAGGCAACCACGATCCGCATCCGCCCACCTGGCTCGGCGGCGCCATCACATCCGAAATCGCGATCGGCGGCCTCATCTTCCGCCATCTGCCCTCTGCGCATCCCGCGCTGGGCGAGATCGCAGGTCATCTTCACCCGTGTGCCAAAGTCACGCGCCGCGGCCGCTCCATCCGCGCGCGCTGCTTTGCATCGGATGGAAACCGCATGGTGCTGCCGGCGTTCGGCGCCTACACCGGCGGCCTCGACGTGCGCGAACGCCCCTTGCGCGCGCTCTTCACCGGCAAATTCCTCGCTTATGTGCTGGGCACAAAGCGCGTGTATGCTGTCCCAGCACCTGTATGCTATCGATAGCGATGTTGATCATGCCGACAGCGACCTTCACAAAAGGCAATAGGGTTGCAATCCCAAAGCAGCTTCGTGACGATCTGGGGTTGAGGTCAGGTGCACAAATCGAATTTAGCTTGGATCCTCACGGCTATGTGGTACTTCGAGTTCTCAGACGTGGGAGGCGCAAGACTAAGTCGCTATTGGCACGACGTAAGTGACAATGAGAGCCCGTTGAAATCCATCCTTAAGCCTGCCTTCGGAACAGGAAGGACGAGCCCCAGCCCAACAGCATCGCCATCGCCACGGTGACAAGCCCGTACCAGAACGGCCGCCCATGCGCGAAACGGAAGAGCCGGCGCTCCAGGCCGATCTGGTCCACAAACAGCGGCGTCGTCTGTGCGCTCACCACATTGCCGTCGCGGAACAGATAGACCTGAACGCTGTATTCGCCCGTGGCGACACTCGCGGGCACCGGCACGCGCACGCGGAACAGCGAATAGCCGAGAAACTCCACGCCGGCCGGCGCTTCCGCATACAGTTTCCGACGTTCGCGCAGGCGAATGGCGGCACGGCGGAACGGCTCGCCCTTACGCCGGGAGCGCGTGCTTTCGCCTTTCGGCCGCAGACTGGAAACGCCGATCTGATACTGCGACAGCGTACCGGCCGAAGCGATTTTCGGCAGCGGCCGTGTGCTGGCGGCATAGTAATAGGCCGGCATGCCGTAGAGGCTGATCTTGTCGCGATTGATCCAGATGCCCGCAACGCGCACCTTCCGCCGCACCGCGAAATCCACCTCCGGCCCGCGCACCACCACCACGATGTCGCGCGGCGCTTCCGTCGTTTCCGGCGATTCGATGGCGCCGAACACCACGATATCGGTACCCGCGTAATTCGACGTGATCTGAATCTGGTCCTGCGACAGGCCCGAAACGAGATCTTCGGCGGAAGCGCCGGTTGCGAACGCGCAGAAAGTGAAAAGCGCGAGCAGCAACCTCATGGTGAGCCCACCGCGACCGTGTACAATTCGCGGGGCGTGATAACCAATCCGTAGAGCAGCCGCGCGCCCACCGCCAGCACCAGCACGGCCAGCAGCAGCCTCAGCATTTCGCCTTTCATGCGCGCCGCCATGCGCACGCCGTATTGCGCGCCGATCACCCCGCCCAGAATCAGGAACAGCGCCAGCACAATATCGACGCTGAAATCGCTGACGGAATGCAGAATGGTTGTCATTGCGGTGACGAATACGATCTGCACCAGCGATGTGCCGACAACAACGCCGGTCGGCATGCGCAGCAGGTAGATCATCGCCGGCACAATGATAAAGCCGCCACCGACACCCAGAATCGATGACAGGATGCCGACGATCAGCCCGAGCGCGATTGGCGGAATCACGCTGATGTAAAGGCGCGAGGTGCGAAAGCGCATCTTGAACGGCAGGCCGTGAATCCAGTTGTGCCGCTCTGCGGGTGGCCGCGGCACAGCGCCTTTCACCGCGCGCAAGGTTCGCAGGCTTTCGTTCAGCATCAAGCCGCCGATGCTGCCCAGCAGGACCACATAGCCTGCGGAGATTACCACTTCGGCCTGCCCCACCCGCCGCAACAGGGCGAACAGCTGCACACCCAAGACCGTGCCGGCGAGGCCGCCGCCCAGCATGACGGCCGCCATCTTGAAATCGATCACGCGCCTGCGCCACTGCGCCACCGCGCCGGACATCGACGATGCCGTGAGATGGCTCGCGGTGGTGGCGACCGCCACTTCCGCCGGCACGCCATAGAAAATCAGCAGCGGCGTCAGCAGAAATCCGCCGCCGACACCGAACATTCCCGCGAGAAAACCTACGCCTGCGCCCATGCCGAGCAGCGCGAGCCAATGCACGCTCATCTCCGCAATCGGCAGGTAGATTTCCATTCGGCCGTCGTGATTCGGCGAAAGAGTCAGGCCGCGCGACTATAGCGGCGGAGATTCACTGGGCAAACGATTCAAGCACTCACCGGAAGGAAGAAGAAATCGCGCAGAAAAGCAGCGACCCTACCCCGGCGGGTTCACCACGAGCTTGCGGTACAGGTGCCAGGTGGCGTGCCCCAGCACCGGCAGCACCACAACAAGGCCCACGAACAACGGTAGCGAACCGAGCACCAGTCCTGCCGCCACGATCAGTCCCCATGCCGCCATCGGCACCGGATTGGCGATTACGGCGCGCACAGACGTTTTCACCGCGGTATCCAGGCCCACATCGCGGTCCAGCAGCAGCGGGAACGACACGATGCTGATCGCCATCGCCACCACCGCAAACACAAATCCAACGCTCAGGCCGATGACAATCATCGCCCAGCCGGCGCCTGTGAAAAACACGTCGTTCAGGAAAGCGGAAATCGAGCGCGGCTCAACCGGCCCAATGGTGTTCGCGAAAATCAGCCACGCGATGTAAAGCCAGAAGAGGAACAGCGCGATCAGCACCAAGCCCAGCACCATGATGGAGCCGAACGCCGGGCGCTCGGCCACGTCGAAGGCGTTCGCCCAGCTTACATTCTGCCCCAGCTCGCGGCGGCGGCTCATTTCGTAAAGTCCCACTGCGGCAAACGGGCCGATTAGCGCAAAACCGGAGGCCAACGGAAACAATAGCGGCAGCATGTCGAATCCGAAGGCAAGCCGCGCCAGCACGATTCCCACGACGGCATAGACGGCGCAGAGGAACACCACGTCGCTGCGATAGGCGCCGAAATCGTCCGCCCCCTGACGGATCGCGTTGCGCAAATCGGCGAGCGAGATTCGCTGCACCGCGGGCGCAGGCGAATGGATCGTGTCCTGCACATGCTGCAGCGAGCGGTAGGCGGAGGCGACGTGGTGCGCGGCATGCGCAACCGTGGAGCCCGCATACTCAACGGGGTTTTTGAT
>JAICVV010000465.1 GCA_025935155.1 Alphaproteobacteria bacterium | reverse complement strand
CGCTCTTCCGGCAGTTCGAAATCGAACAGGCTGACATCCATCTCGGAAGTCAGAAATCAGAAATCGGAAGCCGGAACAACGGTCAGCCCGCTCCAACGCCTTCCAGCACGGCCGCGACGATGCGATCCTGCGTCGCCTCGTCCAGATAGGGATGCATGGGGAGGCTGATAACATGCGTCGCAATGCGGTCACTCACCGGGGTGCCCGCGCTCGGGAATTGGGCATATCCTTTTTGATGAGAGAGTGGGGTCGGATAGTAAATCGCTGTGGGAATACCTTTTGCCTTTAGGTCAGCCGCCAGTTTGTCGCGGTCGGGAACCTGGATCGTGTACTGCGCCCAAGTGGATTGTGCACCTTCGATAACATGCGGCGGGCGCACGCTGTTGGAGCGGCGAAAGGCTTCCGTGTACCGTTGCGCCACACGCTCGCGCAGCTCGATTTCCTCGGGAAAAATCTTCAATTTCTCGATGAGGATTGCGGCTTGAATCGTGTCGAGCCGCGAGTTCACCCCGATCCGCACGTTCTCATATTTGTCGGACCCCTGCCCGTGCATACGGATGGAGCGCAGCAGCTCCGCCAGTGCACTATCATTGGTGAAGGTCGCGCCGCCGTCGCCGTAGCAGCCGAGCGGCTTGGCCGGAAAGAAACTGGTACCGGCAGCGTCGCCGATTGCAGCGGTTTGTTTGCCATCGAGCGTGGCCCCGAAAGCCTGTGCGGTATCGACGAGCAGCTTCAGCTTTTCGCGTGCCATGATCGGCTCGATCACGCGGTAATCCGCGGGCTGGCCGAACAGATCGACCGGCATAACTGCGCGGGGTTTTAGCTCGCCCTCGCACTTCACCATCGCAATGGCGGCTTCAAGGCTTTGCGGATCGAGATTGTACGTGTCTTCCAGCACATCCACGAACACCGGTGTGGCGCCAACCAGCGCCACCACTTCTGCCGATGCGGCAAACGTGAACGCCGGCACGAATACGGCGTCGCCCGGCCCGATGTCCCACGCCCGCAACACAATCATCAGGGCATCGGTGCCGTTGGCACAGGCGATGCAATGCTTTACCCCGGCGAACTCCGCCAGCTGCTCCTCGAGCGCGCGCACCTGCGGACCAAAAATCCACTGTCCACCTTCGACAGCGGCCATGACCGCGCGTTCGATTTCAGGTGCGATGCGGCGGCGCTGTGCTTGCAGATCGATAAACGGAATGGTTGCGGACACGAGAACCTCTGCGCCGTTCGGGGGACGCGCGCCTTCTAGGCAGCGCTCTCACGCCGCTCAACCCGGATGCAGACACCAAATGTTTCGGATTGCGTCAGCCAGAGACGCGCATTTTCACAATGCGATCGGGTTCGCCCGAAATGGCGCCGTTATTGTGCTCGCCGCCCTTTTTGATCGCATCCACGTGCTCCATGCCCGAGATAACTTGACCCCATGCCGTGTACTGGCGATCGAGCCATGGCGCATCGGCGAAGCAGATAAAGAACTGGCTGTTAGCGCTGTTCGGGCTG
>JAICVV010000194.1 GCA_025935155.1 Alphaproteobacteria bacterium | reverse complement strand
GAAAGCAGATAGGGCTGAACGGACAGATCATGCACCACAAGATCGCGGGCGAGCAGTTCGCCATTGCGGTCGGTAATATCGGCGCGAATAACAGCAGCACGCGGCGGCAACATGGCCAAGCTGGCGGACGTGTGGCGGATCAAAGTCAGGTCGACAAGTCGCACGCCAATCAGCGTGAAGGCCAGCACACAGCCCAGCGCCATAATGGCGATACGCCGCTGGACGATGCTGGGGCCTTCGGTCATGTCATTTAGTTGCCCGACTGCACCGAAGCGACCGCCACAGTTGCGACATCAGATGTGGGAGCCGGCACGACGGCGCTGGCGGACCGCACTTCTGCATCGCCCACCATGTTATCGCCGCGGCGCGGCAGCAGGTTGGTGGAGGCAAGCTCAACCGCCGGCTTGTCTTCTACGGCAAGTTTCGCCTGCGCGGCGCGATCGATTTGAGCCGGTTCCGTTGCGCGGCCCCATTCCGCCTGCAGCGCTTCAGACAACTGCTGCTCCTGCGCGATTGCCCGATGAGTGAGCTTCAGTTCCGCGCGCGTGACCCGCGTCTGCTCAGAGACGTGGTACAGCGCCAGGCACGCGAAGGCGGAGAAGGCGAAGCAGAAGAAGTTGATGACCCGGATCATGGCATTCTCTCCTCAGGCCGCGAGCGCCGTGCGCTCGGCCGCGCGCAGGCGGGCCGAACGGGCGCGGGGGTTTCGTGCAATTTCTTCAGGGCGGGGCGTGCGCGCACCAGACCAGACAAGACGAAACGTCTGCATGTGCGCCGCACGCGCTTCCGGCGCATGACGCGATGTGGCCGGCGCCTTGCTGCGCTTGGCAAAAAACTGTTTGACGATGCGGTCTTCCAGCGAATGGAAGGCCACAACGGCGAGGCGGCCGCCTGTCTTCAGCACGCGTTCGGCTGCGGCAAGTCCACGTTCGAGTTCGCCCAGCTCGTCGTTCACATAGATGCGCAGCGCCTGGAACGTGCGCGTTGCCGGATGAATCGGAAGGCGCGCGGCAGCCGGACCCAGTGCTTTCGATACGAGGTCCGCCAGCTCGCGGGTTCGCGTGAGCGGTCGCGCGGCAATGATGGCACGCGCAATGCGCTTCGCCTGCCGCTCTTCGCCGAAGCGGCGGAGGATATCCGTCAAGGTCGCTTCATCGGCTGTGTTGACGATATCGGCGGCAGAGGGACCGCTCTTGCTCATTCGCATATCCAGGGGGCCGTCTTCGCGGAACGAAAAGCCACGTTCGGCCTCGTCGAACTGGAAAGATGAGACACCGAGATCGAGAACCACGCCGTCGGTTTGTGCTTCGCCGGTTTCCGCCAGCAGCGAATTCATCTCGGAGAGATTGCCGGCGATAAGCGTCAGCCTGCCGCCATAGCGCTTCTCCAAATCCTGCCCTCGCGCAATCGCATCCGGATCGCGATCGATCGCAACCACGGAGCAGCGCGCGGCGTCCAGAATCGCGCGCGTGTAGCCGCCGCCGCCGAACGTACCGTCCACGTAGCGCGCGCCATCCTGCGGGCGCACCGCATCGAGAACTTCCGCAAGCATCACCGGCGCATGCCCGTTCATGACACGCCCCCGGCACGATAGGCCCGGCGCAGCTCGGCCACGCGCTCCGCATGCACCGCCGGATAGGTTTCCGGATTCCACAGTTCGAAGAACTGACTGAGACCCACAAACTGCACGCGATCCTGAATGGCGGCGTGCGCAATGAGATGTTCCGGCAGGCGCACGCGGCCTTCCGGATCGCATTCGAGATAGTCCACATCGCCGAACGCCTGGGTGGCGCGTGCTGCGTAATCGCTGCTGTAAGGATCAAGCTGCTTCAACTTGGCATCGACTTCCGCGAAGAAGTCCTCGCCGTAACCGGTGAGGCCGGGGTGAATAGCCGATGGGGCGCAATAAAAGCCCTTCAGGCCCTGCTTGGTCAGGACGTCGCGAAACTGCGCGGGCACGCTGACGCGGCCCTTGGCGTCCAGCTTGTTGACAAACCTGCCCAGAAAACGTTGCACGGCCCCGCGCGCCCCTGCCCCTGCGGTGCGGGCCCGTCATCGGTACCGGATCGCTACGCCCCTAGGATGGTCTTCCGTGGGCGTTCATGGGTGATCATGGGAATACGCCTAAATTGCCGCATGGTCAAGGAAAAACCTGAGGAAAATCGCGGATTTTGCTCTCAAGCAGTAGTGTTCGCCGCTGCTAGGTCTGGGAATTTCTGGAACGAAGAGGCAACAATGAAACTGTACGGTTACCTTGGTAAACCGGACCTTAACGCCCCCCGCGCTCCCATGGCAGCTGAGACCATGCCGGACCACGCGATCGCGGGTCTGCCGGTTGACCCGCATGGAAGCCCTGCTAAGAGGCGCCCCGGGTTGGAGCGCCGCATGAATCAAATCACCCCAAGCGACAGATCGCGATTGCAGGGAGCCGAAGCGTTGCCGCGCTTTGCGACCGTGGAGCAGCTCATCGAGCAGACGCGGCCGGTGCTACCGGTCTATTGCATTTTCCCGGAGCGGTTTGCGTTGGCGGCGCAGCGGTTTCAGGATTTCCCAGGCGATGCCCTCTATGCGGTAAAGGCGAACCCGGCGCCGCAAGTGCTCGATCAGGTGTACGCAGCCGGCATCCGCCACTTCGACACGGCATCGCTCGCGGAAATCGAGCTGGTGCGGCGGCGCTATCCCGATGCGCGATGCCATTTCATGGCGCCGGTGCGGATTGCCGGCGCAGCACACGCAGCCTTCCATAAGCACGGCATTACCGATTACGTCGTGGATTGCGATTTCGAACTCGACAAGCTGGTTACCGAGACTGGCGGCGGCAAAGGGCTGCGCATCTTCGTGCGCCTCTCGACCCCACTCGGCGGCGCATTGCTCGAACTTTCCAGCAAGTTCGGCACCACGCCGGAGGAAGCCGCCGCTTTGCTGAAGCGCGTCGTGGCATCCGGTGCGGAACCGGGACTCACCTTTCATGTCGGGTCGCAATGCCTGTCGCCGTTTTCCTATGCACAGGCCATCGAGATGGCGCGGCGCACGGCAGAGCTCGCGCATGTCGAGATTGCGGCGCTGGATATCGGCGGCGGCTTCCCCGGCCCTTATCACAACAATGACGTGCCGCCCTATCGCTCGTATTTCGATACGATCCGCGAAGCCGTGGACGCGCTGCCGCACAAGCCGGACCTGCTATGTGAGCCAGGACGCGCGCTGATCGCGGAGGGCGTTTCGGTGATCACTCAAGTGGTGCTGCGGAAGGACGACAAGATTTATCTCAACGACGGTATCTACGGTAGCTTCGATGAATTGACCTTGCCGGGATGGACGGCGGATTATCCCCTACGGGTCTTCTCGGTGGATGACGGCCGCCATCCGGTGCTTCAGCCGGATGGTCACACCCCATTCCGCGTTTATGGCCCCACCTGCGACACCTTGGATGTTCTGCCCAGGCCGCTGATGCTGCCGGAAAACATCAAGCCCGGCGACTACATCGTGGTGGATGCCATCGGCGCCTATTCCGTGGCGCTGCGCACCACTTTCAACGGCTTTTACCCCGACAGCTGGGCCATCGTCGGCAACTGACGCCGCCGGTTGCCGTAAATTTCGGCAAAGGGAACGTTAACGTCTTTGCTCTATTCGTGCGGCATGCCTTCGCTATCACCGCGCGAGCGCCTCACCCGTCTGGTCCACCTGGCCGGCGATCCTGCTGCGGGATCGCAAGAGGAACTGACGAACGAAGTGGCCGACCTTCTGCTGAATTGGCCGCAGAACTATCCCGCCGCGATGCGCGAGCCGTTCGAGGCGCTGCTGGAAAAAGCCATATGCGATATCGAGCCGGATGCCCGCGCGTTGTTGGCGAAGAGATTCGCGGGGCGCAACTTGCCGCTCAGTCTGTTGAACGCGCTGTTTCTTGACGCCACGCCCGAAGTAAAGAGCGAAATTCTCTCGCGCAATGCGGCCTCTCAAACGGAATCTCCGCCACGCTTGATAGACGAGCGGGCATTGCTCGCTGCTGCCCGCGCAGCCGAACCGGATCAGCTCGCCGATGTGATTGCAGCGTGCTTCAGCGTCAGCGGCAGCATCGCGGCAGCTACCCTCGCGGATACCTCCGCTTATAATCTCGCTACCCTCTGCAAAGGCGTATGCCTATCGCGCGCGGCCTATTCGGCGCTGGCGGTGCTTACGGAACCCGCCGCCTCGTACGGCGAAAGCTATCGTCGTCTGACCGCGTACGATGCCATTCCGGAAGCTGGTGCGCGGACGTTGCTCCGCTTTTGGCAAAGCGAAAGGCCCGGCAAGCCCGTCAGCGCCCAAGCCGCCTGAATCCCGAGACATCGCCGCTCCGCAACGCCTGACAGGGCGTGCAAATCGCCAGACGATGACGAAACAGTAACTTGCGCCGGTTGATTTCACGGATGCAATCCGCGGCAACCTGCGCAGGTCGAAGGGGGAGCAAAGTGGGACAACGTGAGCCGGCTTTCTGTGTCCTTCTGATGCTCGGCGCCTGCGCTTCCACGCCCGATGTGACGATTCAGTATTATCCGGCGAAGTCGGTCACCACCTTCACCACGACCCAGAATCTCGCCTGTACGCGTGACAGCGAAACGCTGATCGTAACAAATGCTGTGTCGGCTGCCACCGAATATTCCGCGGACACAACGAAACCGCCGCACACATTGCACCTGAAAGATTTGGACAACCCTTTGGCCGACGCCTCCCTCAGCGTCGATCTGTTCGGCGACGGGCGCCTGAAAAGCATCAACGCCACCACCACCGGACAGGGGCAGGCG
>JAICVV010000055.1 GCA_025935155.1 Alphaproteobacteria bacterium | reverse complement strand
GCCGCCTCTCGTGCCCACAGCGTGACCTGCCGCCCCGCGCGCGCTGCCGCGATGGCGAGCGCCGTGCCCCAGGCGCCGGCGCCAATCACGCCAACATGATCGTAACCCTTCGGACTTGTAGGGGGATCGCTCAAAAGCTGCGGTCCTGCTGCGCGTTGCGAATATTGAATCGTTTGTTGATTGTTCAGAATACGCCGCCTATCTTGCCGGGAAAATAACAATTATACCGGGGCAGCAAACAGGTTCGCCGCAAAGCGGCGCTATGGAATGCCCATGCGAACTCTCCCCTTCGCCGCCGCCTTTGCGCTCCTCTTTTCCGCGGCAAGCGCCTTAGCCGATTTCAGCAAGCAGGATGCCGCAGATCTTGACCGGCTAAGTGAGGCACTCAATGCCATTCACAGCTTCAAGGCGGAGTTTACACAGATCGATCCGAACGGCGCGGTGGAACAGGGCGAAGCCTACGTGCAGAAGCCTGGAAAAATGCGCTTCGAATACAAGCCGCCGAGCAACGTGCTGGTGGTGAGCGACGGAATCGATGTTGCAGTGTTCAACAAGAAGCTCAACACCGCGGACCGCTATCCGCTTGCCAGCACGCCGCTCAACATCCTCCTCTCCGATCATGCCAATCTGGGAAACAACCGGAATGTGATCGGCATAGAGCACCGGCCTGGCGAGATCGTGGTTCACGCCCGTTCCAACGATCGGCGCATGACGGGCAACATCACCATTGTGTTTACCGATCCCGGCTTTGCCTTGAAGCAATGGACAGTGGTTGACGCGCAGGGTCTTGCCACGACGGTAACGCTGCGCGATGTGCAGACCGGTGTGGCGCTGCACCCCGAATTGTTCCTGACGCATGGCTGAACCGCAGTCACGTCCGGTTGCTCTAGGTCGGGGTAGCACCTCATATGCGCATTGTGGATAGAGGGATTCGTATGCGACCGCCCGTTGTCGGAATCCCCTGCGACCACCGGATGATGGGGCTGCACCCCTTTCATATGGCGGGCGAAAAGTACATTCGCGCGATCCGTGAAAGCACGGGTGCGGTGGTATTGCTCATTCCGTCGCTGGCCGATGCGGTTCCAGCGGAGGAAATTCTGGCGGCAGTGGACGGCCTGTTTTTTACGGGTTCCCCATCCAACATTGCGCCACGGCACTACAGCGGTTCCCCAGCACGGGAAGGTGTTTTGCAGGATGAGCATCGGGACGCCACCACCCTGCCGCTGCTGCGAGCGGCGATTGCGGCAGGTGCCCCGACCATCTGTGTGTGTCGCGGGTTTCAGGAACTGAATGTGGCGATGGGCGGCACGCTGCACCAGCATGTACAGGAACTGGAAGGCCGCCTCGATCACCGCGAAGACCTTTCCGCGCCACTCGAGACCCAATATGGGCCAGCCCACGAAGTGCGTGTGGTCGAAGGCGGGTTGCTGGCGAGCATCGTGCGCGAGCGCGCGTTCCAGGTGAACTCGCTCCATTCGCAAGGGGTAGATCGCCTTGCTCCGCCGTTGCACGCGGACGCTTTGGCGCCGGACGGCACGGTGGAGGCGGTGTCCATGCCGGACGCCAACGGTTTCCTGCTGGGACTGCAGTGGCACCCGGAATGGCGCTGGTCGGAGAACCCGGTGAGCCGCGAAATTTTCGCAGCGTATGCGGAAGCCGTCCAGCAGTACGCCCGCCGCCGTTAGGGCCTCTTACGGGAATTTCACCCGCGCGTTATTCCTGCACCATTCGAGTTTACTACAGAGGCGAATGCGCATGCCAAACGCCATCACCCGCTTCGCACTGTTATCATCCGCCCTGCTTTCCGTCGGCCTATGCGGATTTCAGGCGCCTCTACCCAACCATACTCCGCCGCCGGCCCCCCCACGCCCACCGCTCTCGGTCGTTTCCGCCACGCTAAAAGTTCCGGGGCAGGATATCGTGAACATGCTGAACGAACGAACGCGCTCGCAGCTGGCGCGGCTCGATAATCAGCAGGTCAACTGCCTGATCCAGAAATGCCAGCTCGACCTTGTGGCCGTGCGAACCGGCGACATCACCGGCCATGCAACCGGTGCGGGCATGCAGCTGCAACTGCCATTCGCGCTGCATGCGCATCTGGATGTGAATTCGAAATTTCTCGGCAAGGGCGGCGACGCCGCCGCACAGGGGCTTGCCTCGGCCACTACGCAGCTGTCGCTCACACCGGAATGGCACGTGGTCGCGCACACGCTAGGCGCCGTGCACCTTTCCAATGCCAAGCTGCGCATCGGACCGCTCAAGATGAGCGTGGCGCAATTGTGGAACGGTACCGAGGACAAGTTGTCCACGCCGATCTTCAGGATGATCGACAAGCGCGTCTCAGCCGCATTCAAGCTGCGCGGGCAGATCGATCATTTGTGGCACAAGCTGCATCAGCCCATCAAAGTGGGGAAAGATCCGCAAAGCTGGCTGGTGCTGTCTCCCGAACGCATTCGCGTCACGCCGCTGCACACGATCGACGGCGCTCTGGTGATTTCACTCGCAGCGGATGTGCGCGGCCACGTGGTGGTTGGGAACGCACCCGCCGCGCCGGAAACGCTTCCCAAGCTGCCGGCGCCCGAGCCGCTGGAAGCGCCGTCGAACCGTTTTGAAGTCGCCCTGCCGGTCACACTTTCCTACGGCGATGCCGCGCGGCTTGCGATGCAGCACCTGAAGAAAAAGCCGCTCCATGTTGGCAAGCTACAGGTGCGAATCGATAAGCTGCAGATTCAGCCTTCCGGACAGGACCTCATTGTCGCCGCGCAATTCTGCGTGCCGCAGGCATGGGACTTCAGCCATCTGCTCGATTCCTGCGGCCAGGGTTATCTGCGTGGCACACCGCAGTTCGATCCGAAGACCAGCACCATCCGTGTCAGCAATCTGCACTACGATATCGGAACCGAAAATCTGATGCTGCGGACGGTGCGCGCGTTAGCGGGCGATGCCTTCGGCAAGGTGTTGCAGCAGAATCTGGTGTTCGACGAGTCGAAACAGATTGCCAAACTGAAGAGCGACATCGCTGGCGCGTTGGCAAAGCCGCAAGGCCGCGGCATTGCCCTTGCGGGCAAGATCGAGTCCTTCGGCGAGCCAGAGGTTTCCTGGACCAAAGACGGTTTCCTCGCGCTGCTCACCGCAAAGGGGACCTTGGCCGCCAACCTCAACCTAAAGGGCATGCAATAGAAGGCTTGACAGACCGTAAGTGATTGCTTACCGTAAGGTATGGCTTACGGACATGCCTTCGCCGCTCTCGCCGACCCCACCCGCCGCCTGGTGCTTGAGCAGCTTCGCGCCGGTCCGCGCGCAGTTGGAGACATTGCCCGGCGGTTACCCGTCAGCCGCCCGGCTGTGTCGCAACATCTGAAAGTGCTGAAGGAGGCCGGGCTCGTGCGTGAAGAACGGCGAGGCACCCGCCACATTTATGACATCGATCCCGAAGGGTTGGGACCTTTGCGGGCGTGGCTGGACCGATTGTGGGATTCGGCGCTGGAGGCATTTCGCGCCGAAGTGGAGAAGCCGAAGCCGCAAGCAAAAGAAGGAAAAACCAAATGAACGCGCCGATCGAAATAGCTCCCGCGCCGGTACGCAAATCCATTGTCGTGAGGGCGCCTCAGGCGCACGCGTTCGAGGTGTTCACGGCGCGCTTCGGCAGCTGGTGGCCCAAATCCCATCACATCGGAAAGGTTGAAATGCAAGACGTCTTCATCGAGCCCCGACAGGGCGGCCGCTGGTACGAAACCGGCGTCGATGGATCGGAGTGCCAATGGGGAAAGGTGCTGGCCTGGGAGCCGCCATCGCACCTCGCGCTCTCCTGGCATCTGAACAGCAAATTCGAGATCGATCAGGCGGTGGAAAGCGTCGTGGAGATTCAGTTCATCGCGGAAGGGGCGAATACCACCCGCGTGGAACTGCTGCATCGTATTGCTGCCGCCGATGCCGAAGAGATTCGTGCCGTCGTAGACTCTCCGCAAGGCTGGAGCGGCTTGCTCGAACGCTACGCCGCAGCCGCAAGCGGAGGCTGAAACGCTGACCCGATCTCAATTCAAAAAGGAGAAGCCAATGACCATTAAGCTACACGTCTTTCCATTAAGCCCGCGCGCCTTCAAAGTGATGTGGGCCGCAAACCATCTCGGGATCGTTTTCGAGCCGGTGTTGGTCGATTTCTCGAAGGGCGCGCACCGGACGCCGGAATTTGCGGGTCGCAATCCGAACATGCGCATGCCGGTGCTGGAAGACGGCGGTTACGTGTTGTGGGAATCGAACGCGATCCTGCAGTACCTAGCTGCACAAAAGCCGGCAGCGGAGCTGCTGCCAGAGGATATCAAAGCGCGGTTGCAAATCGTGAAATGGCAGTTCTGGGACAGCGCGCATTGGGACCCTGCCTGCGCCATTTTCGCGTTTGAGAATTACGTAAAGCAGCTGTTTCAGCGTGGCGAACCAGATGCCCGCGAAATCGCCCGAGGCGAGGAAATGTTCGCGCGGCTCGCCCCTGTGCTCGATGGCGAATTGCAAAGACATCGCTATGTCGCAGGCGAGTCGCTGACGCTGGCGGATTTCTCGCTGGGTGCAATGAACTTCATCGCGGAGCAGGCGAAATTCCCGCTGGAATCCTATCGCGGCATTCAGCGCTGGGCAGCAGATCTCAAGTCGCTGCCCTCATGGCAAAAGACGGCGGCGGAGGCGCCCGCCATTCTGCAGCAACGATAGCGCAGTTGCTCCCACGGCGTAGCTTCAGCATCGGAAAGGGCCGATGCTGAAGCTGCTGCCGGCGCCGCCCGCGATCATAAGCCTGCGGCTTATCCTGCTGCTGGATTCTGGCGGCACAAGCCTGCTATACGGGGAATTATGACCCGCAAAAGTGCGCTGCTCATCCTCTGCGCCCGTATCGGTTACAACCCGCCGTAATCCGGTGGCTGCACTCTCGTGCGGCGTGTGGAACGCAGGGCGTTCTTAACCGTCTCTTCACAACATAATTCAGGCGAGGCCGTTATGGTCAGCGAAACGCATAACCTCACCAAACATTGGCAGGCGCTCGACGCCGCCCACCACGTACACCCCTTTGCGGATACCGCAGCGCTCAATGCCGAAGGCGTGCGCGTCATCACCAAAGCCGATGGAGTCTATCTGTGGGATTCCGAAGGCAGGAAGATTATCGACGGCATGGCTGGGTTGTGGTGCGTGCAGGTGGGCTACGGCAACAAGGAGCTGGCGGAGGCGGGCTGCGAAGCGCTGCGCGTACTTCCCTATTACAATCACTTCTTCAAGACCTCGAATCCCTACACCATCGACCTTGCAGCCAAACTCGCATTGCTTCTGCCAAATGGCCACGAGCACGTCCTGTTCGCCAATTCGGGATCGGAGGCGAACGATACCGCGCTGAAGCTGATCCGTTATTACTGGAATTTGCGCGGCCGGCCGGACAAGAAAATCCACATCAGCCGCGAGCTTGCTTATCACGGCGTCACGTTCGCGGCGGCGTCGCTTTCCGGCCTCACACCGATGCATCCGCAATGGGATCTGCCGCTGCCGGGTTTCGCCAAAGTGCCTGCGCCGTATTGGTTTGGCGCAAAGGCTGCCGGTTATGGCGATATCGATCCGGAAGAATTTGGCCTGCTGATCGCACGCCAGCTGGAGGACCGCATTCTTGAACTGGGGCCGGAACGCGTGGCCTCTTTCTCGGCTGAACCGATTCAGGGCGCTGGCGGCCTCATCTTTCCCCCGGCGACCTACTGGCCGGAAGTTCAGAACATCTGCGCCAAATACGATGTGCTGCTCCACATCGACGAAGTGATTACGGGCTTCGGCCGAACCGGCGAATGGTTCGGCTGCCAGACTTACGCCATCCACCCGGATATCATCAGCATGGCGAAAGGGCTTTCCTCCGGTTACCAGCCGATCAGCGGAGTTTCGCTGGGCAAGCGAATGGCAGACACCATCCTTAATGCCAATGAGGAGATGGTGCATGGCTACACTTACTCCGGCCACCCGGTTGCCTCGGCCGTTGCGGTACGAAACCTGGAGGTCATTGAACGTACCGGGCTGGTGCCGCGGGTGAAGAACAGCATCGGGCCTTACCTGCAGCGGCGCCTGCACGAGACATTCGAGAACCACCCTTTGGTGGGCGAGGTTCGCGGTCATGGGCTGCTGGCCGCCGTGGAACTCGTGCCCAACAAGCCGGAACGCAGCTTCTTCCCGGAGATCGGCCGCGTAGGCAGTCATTGCCGAAATTATTGCTTCGGCAGCGGTCTTATCTCCCGCGCTATCCGGGATACGATGGTGCTTTCGCCGCCCCTGACCGTCAGCGAGGGCGAAATCGAGGAGATCGTGGCGAAGCTGAAGGACGCTATCGACCGCACCGCTCACGATTTCGGGAAGATGTAAGCCGGACAGCAGGGGGCTTCCGGCATCGCTTATTCTGCTCCTTGGCAGATCGCGGAAAGGCTGGAGTTCGGCCAACAGAAGTTACAAATATGTCACTGTCTACCGGAAATTAACGAACTTTTTCTAATCAAAAAAAATACTTGCAAAGTGTGGCACCCGTGCATAGCTTCATCAGTGGAAGGGCGATCACCGTCCAGCAGGCACTGCCCCCCCGCTCGCACGCTGGATGGCGCTCTTCTCAAGGATGCCGGTCATCCCCTCCCGGCATCTGGCGCGTTAAAGCGCAGGCGACGCCCGATCAGCCCCCTGATCGGGCGTCTTGCTTTCCGGCTGGCTCACACGGCGGAGGGTCAGGTTGATCCGGCCGCCACCAGGAACGAGCTCTGACGTGCCTGGCATGACTCGGTCGATCCCGTGATAGGCGAGTCGCGCCGGGCCGCCAAAGGTCACTACGTCCCCAGAATCTAACTTGAGCGACTTTGTGGGATCGCGGCGGCTGATGCCACCAATTCGGAACAACGCGCTGTTTCCAAGAGAGACAGAGAGGACCGGCGCGTCGAGCGCCTGCTCGTCACGATCCTGATGCAGCCCCATCCGCGCCGTGCCGCGATAGAGGTTCACAAGGCAGCATTCGGGCGGCGCGGGATAATTCGTGGCCGCGCTCCACAGTTCGCATAGCAAGTTGGGAACCGCCGGCCATTGTCCCCCAGTTTGCGGATGCGTTGCGCTATAGCGATAGCCCGTTTCATCGGATACCCAGCCAAGTGGACCGAGATTGGTTTCCTCCACGGAAAACGGTTTACCCGAAACCGGCATGCGGGGACGGTAAAACGGCGCATCTCTCGCTAGTCGGAAAATCTCGCTGACGAGCGCTTCCTGCACATCTGGTGCGAGTGCACTGTGCCACAGCAGAATACCCGGCCCGACTACGAGTGGCTTATTGAGCATTTGCGTGTCACCTCCCGTGCGCAGTGTGAGTGCCACGAAATGCGCCCCCAAGCCCACGAGATTCGAGCCACGCCTTGAAATCTTCTGGTTCATAGTCTTGCGTAATCCACTCGCGCAGAGTTCGGCCGCTGCTGCATTCTTCCGCGAAACGAAAGAATGCGCGCAGCCAGCGCTGCTGCCGTTTGGGAAAGTGGAGATAGGGCCAGCGCGCAAATTGCCCCGCGGCTTCGTCGCGCGCGCCCCACCCTCGCGTATGCAGCAGATAGAGAGCGGAAGCGAAGCTGGTGCGGTCCTGCCCGCCCGAGCATTTCACCAAAAAGGGCCGCTGCGCCTCATCGAAGGCATCCAGCATGTCGAGTAGAATGAGCCGCGAAGGCAACCGTCGCGAATTAAAGCGCACGTCGCGATGCACAACCTCAAGCTCGGCACACACGCGCGTTTCGTAGTCCCACCAGCGCCAGCCTGGCTTCGTGCCGCGCAAATTCACCACGCTTTCGATGCCATGCGCCTTGAGGAGAGTCTGCAAAAAGCCAAGATAGGCCTGTGAGGAGCGGGCGATCTCGCCGGAGATCACCCAATGGAAATTATAGAGGAGATCGAGCGGCGCTCGCATCACATGCTCTTTCGCATGCGCACGAGCGGAACGGCAGCGCCGCTCGGCGCCTGCGCTTCAAAGCGTTCCGTCTCTATGTAACCGCAAGCTCGGTAGAGCGGCTCTCCCGCAAGCGTCGCCACCAGTTCGAGTTCGCGAAAATCTTCCGCTGACGCTTCCGTTTCGCACCGGGCGAGTATGGCGCGGCCGATTCCCTTCCTCGCAAAATCGGGATGCGTGTACATGGCGCGGACGCGCGCAGCCTCGGCTCGAGGATCGAGCGGCCGTGAATCGCGATCATGCCAGTGATCGGCACCGAAATGGGTGGCGCGGCGGCTCCAGCCGCCGCAGCCCGCCAAGGTGCCGCTCTGCTCCACGACGAAATATGTGCGATCGGAAATCAATTCGGTATCGACGCCCATGATTTCAAACGACGCATGCAATTCCTCCGGTGACAGGAACGGCCGAAGCAGCTCACCAATTGCGCGGCTAACCAGTCCTTCCAATGCGGGAAGGTCTGCTTTGGAGGCAAGTCGAATGGTGAAAGACGTGGGCAATCGCATTGCCCGCTATAGCCCATGCGCCAGTCCGCCGCGAAGGTGCAGGATCGAAACCGCCTCGTCATAAATTTCCGCCAAAACCCTCTTTACTCTACCGATCTAGTAGTGTTTATTCCCTGCTGCTCGGAGGTAGCAGCATGTCCAAGTTCCTGCTCGAAATCGCGCCCTTGTCTCCCACCCTTGGCGCGCGCGTGACCGGCTTCGATCTCGCTCAGCCGCTCAGCGGCGAAGCGATCGCCGAGATCCGGCAAGCCTTGTTGAAGCACGAAGTGCTCTTCTTCGAGGACCAGGACCTCACGCCGCAGCAGCAACGGGAGTTCGCCGCGCGCTTTGGCGCGCTGCACCTTCATCCCATCCGTCCGAGCGTGCCGGGGACGCCCGAGGTTCTGGTGCTGGGCAATCAGCCTTCGAGCGACACCGACACAGGCGCGTGGCGGGCGGACGTGACCTTCATAGAAACACCCCCGATGGGGTCAATGCTCTATGCCCGCCACGTGCCACCCGAAGGCGGCGACACGCTTTGGTCGAGCATGCGCGCGGCCTATGCGGCGCTGTCGCCGAGCTTGCGCGCTTTCCTGCAGCCGCTCGATGCCGAACACGATTTCACGCGCTCGTTTCCGCCGGACCATCTCGCGAGCCTGAAAGTCGGCATCGAGCGGTATGCATGGGCGCGGCGGGAATATCCGCCGGTCACGCATCCTTTGGTGCGCACGCATCCGGAAACGGGCCGCGACAGTCTTTTCGTGAATTCCGGGTTCACGACGCGCATCCTTGGGCTGACGAAAGCGGAAAGCAGGAAAATTCTTGAGCTGATCTCTGAGCACATTCAACGGCCAGAATTCGTTATCCGCTGGCGCTGGAAAGCGAACACGCTTGCGTTCTGGGACAATCGCTGCACCCAGCATTACACGGTGGACGATTATCAGCCGCATTGCCGCGTAATGCACCGGGTAACAATCCTTGGGGACAGGCCGTTCAACCGCTC
>JAICVV010000058.1 GCA_025935155.1 Alphaproteobacteria bacterium | reverse complement strand
CTGCCGGCGCTGGTGCTCAACTATTTTGGACAGGGCGCGGCGCTCTTGCTGGATCCAAAGAAGACGCCGATCGCATTCTACGCTGTCGCGCCGCACTGGGCGCACTATCCGCTTGTCGGCATTGCGACCGTTGCCACCATCATCGCCTCGCAGGCGGTCATTTCGGGTGTTTTTTCAATTTCGAAACAGGCGGTACAGCTGGGACAGTTGCCCCGCATGGAGATACGCCATACCTCCGCGACGGAGTACGGACAAATCTATGTGCCCAGCATGAACGCGCTGCTTGCCGTTGGCGTCGTGCTGATCGTGCTGATCTTCAAGTCGTCTGACGCGCTCGCCACGGCTTATGGCATTGCGGTGACCGGTATCATGGTGCTGAGCACAACGCTGGTTGCTGTCGTTGCCGTGCGGCAGTGGCAGTGGAGCCGCTGGCTCGTCGTGCCGGTTTTCGGAGCGCTGGCGCTTATCGATCTTGCGTTTCTTGGCGCCAATTCCCTGAAAATCGTCGAGGGCGGATGGTTGCCCATCGGAATCGCGGTTGCTGTGTTCATTGTGATGGATACATGGCGGCTTGGCCGCCGCACTCATTTGGAAAAAATTCGCGAGGGGGCGCTACCGGTTGAGCTGCTATTGGCCCGCGCGGAAAAGATGTCCCACCGCATCTCCGGAGCCGCCATTTTCATGACCATTCGCAGCGATCTTGCGCCGGGCGCATTGCTCCACAGTATGAAGCACTATCATGTGCTGCATGAGCGCGTGGTGCTGATGAATGTCGCGTTCGAAGGAAAACCGTTTGTGCGAGCCCGGAATCGGGTCGATGTCCGGAAAATGGGCAAAGGCTTCTATGAGGTGAAGGTGAAGTTCGGATTTTTCGAAACGCCCGACGTGCCGCGTGCGCTGGCAGATGCACGCGCGCATGGGCTCGCGCTCGATGTGGACACCTCCACCTTCTTTCTGGGGCGCGAAACGCTGGTGCCGTCCTCGAAGCCGACGCTCCCCCGCTGGCGGATCGCGCTGTATATGTGGCTCGCCTCCAATGCGTTGTCTCCGGCGAAATTTTTCTGCTTGCCGCCAAATCGCGTGGTTGAACTCGGCGCCCAGGTGGCGATCTAGTCGAGGGCGTAGACCAGCGTCTTCAGGTAAGCCGTTTCCGGCAGCATCGGGTGAACGGGATGGTCGGGCCCTGCACCCGCATCGCGGATCAGCGCCGCGCGGCGCCCCGCCCGCGCGATACCGATTGCGCATTCCATTTCGAAGCGGTCGCGCGGCATGTTGTGCGAGCACGACGCCAGCAGCAGATATCCGTTCGCGGCCGTGACTGACGCTGCCAACCGGGCGAGCTTGCGGTAGGCGCGCGCCCCCGCCTCCAGATCTTTTCGTGCCTTCACGAAAGGTGGCGGATCCGCAATAACGATATCGAAGCTCTGGCCGGCCCTCCCGAGCCGCTCCAGCTCTTCGAACGCCTCGGCTTTCACGAAGCGGCAGTTTCCAGCTATGCCGTTCGCGTTTGCAGCGTCCTCTGCCAGGGCGAGAGCAAGCACGGACGAATCGATCCCGGTGACCTCAGCCGCACCGGCCTTCGCGGCAAGGATTGCGAAGCCGCCGGTATGGCAATAGCAGTCAAGCAGTGTGCGGCCCTTGGCGAGCTTGGCGATAAAGGCTCGATTGTCTCTCTGGTCGAAATACCATCCGGTCTTCTGGCCGGCCCCTGGATTGGCGCAATAGTGGATGCCGTTCTCCGCCACTGAAAGGCGTGAGGCCGGCTCACCGCGCGCGGTGCGCACGTACTGCTCCAATCCCTCCAATGCGCGCGATGGCGTATCGTTGCGGAGCACGACATTTGCGGGGGAGATGACCTCATCCAGCGCCTCGAGCATCGCTTCTGTCAAAACCTCCATACCCGCGGTGGTTACCTGGACCACGCAGGTATCGCCGAAGCGATCGATCGTCAGCCCTGGCAGCCCGTCGCCTTCCGCATGCACCAGCCGGTAGTGCTGCTCGCCAAACAGTGCGGAGCGGCGGCCGAGCGCGCGGGCCAAATGAGAGGCAAAGAAGGCGTCGCCAATCTCGGCATCCGGAACAGTGTCGAGGAGCCGGACCGCAATCAGGCTTTTTGGATTGAAGTAACCCGTGCCCAGAGGGCGGCTGTCCGACGTTTGCGCGTTCACCAGCGAACCCGGCGCCAGCGCTTTCACGGCCGCGTCCATCGCGATCTCGTTCGAGAATATCCACGGGCCACCAGCGAGCGCGCGGCGGCCTTCGCGCGGCTTCAGCCGGATTACTGGATGTGCCGGCATCGGAGAACCTTCATCGGCGTGCTGAAACGCGGGATTTCATGGATCGTTCTCTCAGCTGACAACGAGGATACAATCGGCATGTCGAAAGATGTCCCCCTAAGGAACGCATGATCTTCAGCTCCGTGGCAGATGTGCGGGAATAAGACCGCGCAGCGAATTTCCAAGATAAATCTCTTTGGCACGGGCCAGATCGGAGGAGTAGAGGACGCCCTCATGGCAGCGCCCCTTCTCAATCAGTTCCCGCCGCAGGCAGCCGTTCAAAAGCCCGGAAGAAAGAGGCGGCGTTACCATTTCACCGTTCTCCGTCATCAGGAAAATGTTGGTGCGGCTACCTTCGGTGATTTCGCCACGCTCGTTCAGAAACACCGCCTCATCGCAACCCGCCGCCTTGGCTTTCGCGTGTTCCTCCTCGTACAGCTCGCGCCAGTTTGTCTTGTGCTGAAGAAAAAGATCGCCGCTGAAGGTGCGGTGCTGCGAAAGCGAAAAGCGCCAGCGCTCAGGCTGTTCCTCCAGTGGAGCAGTGCTGACGTTCAACTCTCCGGTTTCTGAAAGCGTGAGCCGTACCCGGAGCGGATTGTCCGCTCCCGCGTTTTCACGCAGCAAACGCAGCGCAGCGTCGCGCGAAAAAGAAACGCCGAACGTTGCCGCGGATTGAGTCAATCGGGCAAGATGAAAATCGAGACGTCCAAATCCGCCTTCCTTAGACCATCGCAACGTTTCGATCAGTTCAATCGGCTTGCGCATTTCGGTGAAATAGCGCGCCTTGAGCAAACACTCGGCATATTCGCTTTCGGCTTGCGAGTCCTGCACCACTGCGCCGCCCACGCCCAGGCTGCCGCGGTGTCCACGAACGGTAATCGTGCGAATGGACACGTTGAATTGCGCCGAACCGTCCGGCGAAAAATATCCGATAGCGCCGCAATACACGCCCCGCGGGCTTTGCTCGAGTTCGCGAACGATTTCCATGGCGCGGATTTTCGGCGCGCCGGTGACGGAGCCGCAGGGAAATAGCGCTTTCAATACTTCGCGCGGAGGCGTGTTTTGCCGCAATTTGCCCCGCACGGTCGAAACCATCTGGTGCACGGTGGGATAGGTTTCAACCGTGAACAGTTTGGGCACGTGCACACTGCCCAGTTCGCAAATACGCCCGAGATCGTTGCGCATGAGATCGACAATCATCAGGTTTTCAGCGCGCTCTTTGGTGCTCGTCTGGAGCAATATCTTCGCCCGCTCGTCGGCCGCGGCGTCCTGACTGCGCGGCGCGGTACCCTTCATGGGGCGCGCCGTAATGTCCCCATCGGCCGCGATCGAGAAGAACAGTTCCGGCGAAAGGCTGAGGATCTGCCGCTCGCCATCGTCGATGAAGGCCGAATATGGTGCCGCGGCCTGCGCCCGGAGCCGCCGGTAGAGAGAGAAGGGCGAACCTGCGAAAGCAAATTCGGAACGAAACGTCAGGTTGACCTGATAGACATCGCCAGCGGCGATAAATTCCCGAACGCAATCGAAGCGCTGGCGATATTCTCGGTCATTCCATTCATGTTGAAGTGGGCCAGCATAGGCCCTTCCGATTCTATGCTCGGGGGCGTTATCGCTTTCGCCCTGTTCCGGCTTCCCGAATACACCGGCCCACAAAAGCGGCACCTCGCGCTTTTTAGGGAGCACCGGCGCCAGCTTCGGTTCTAGAAGATGACCGGACTCATAGCTGAAATAACCGGCCACGTAGCACCCCGCGCCGAGTGCAGCCTCGATGTCATCGAAGGCCGGCAACACCGCTTCGGGCGAATCGGCGCGGATCGCGGTTCGTGGGTTGACGAAGCTGAGGGTGCGCCTTGCGCCAGGTAATCCGGCATCGAGGGTCACAAAATGTGACCGCGCCATCGGCGGGACCTTGACAGCGGCCCACTGGTTTTGCATATTGTCCTTATCTCCGAAATTGTGCCTTGAACGGCGCTGGCCGGAATTCCCCAAGCCAGCGGTTCCGATTCCGCGCACTTTGAAAGCTCTGTCATGACCATGAATGTCTTCGGCTAGCCCGCGAGGGCTGGTCAACTGTTTCACCTGCGAAGCGCTTTTTCAGAAAATAGCCGACTCTATAATCGCGATACGTGCGTCTTGCGCGATGTTTCCAAAACATCGATTCGGTTGTCGCCAGGAGTCTGCCTGAAACGGGCCCGATTCGCGCGATTTCGCGATTCATTTTTCCGCTCAATTATCCGGCGCCGGCTTCTGTTTGCCGGGATAGAGGGCGCGCAAACGCAACGGCCGCGATGAAGACAATTAGCAACGCCACCACAATCACGGCACCGGTGGGCCAATCGTACAGCGCGGAAGCGATCAGGCCCAGAACATATCCGGCGATTCCGGTACCATAACCCACCGCCAGACGCATGCGTTCAGGGAATCGCCGCGCCGCAAGTGCTGGGATAATCAGACTGGCGAAGACAAGATAGACGCCAACCAGCTGCACCGATTGCGTTACCACCAGCGCGAACAGCACATAGAAACCAATCTGCCCCAGCCGCGCGCGCATGGTGAACCACAGTGCGAGCAGCACCACATACAGGATGGCCACCGGGATCAGGCTCATGGGCGAGACCCACAGGATTTGTCCGACCAGCAAATCCTTCAGATGTTCGCCACCGTGCGGATTGTTGGCGAGGATGAGCAACTCCACGCAAGCCGCCACCACAAACAGCACGCCGATCAGTGCTTCCTGCACTTCCGGCCATTTCTTTTCGGTCCAGGTGAGCACCAGCGCGCCTGCCAGCGCAGCGATCACCGCGGCTGCCTGCACGCGCCAGCCTTGCGGAGCGAAGCCCAGCGCATCCGCTGCTGTGACGCCCAGCCCAGCCACCTGCGCGATGGCGAGATCGATGAACACGATGCCACGGTTCAGCACCTGCTGGCCAAGCGGCACGTGCGTCGCCAATACCAGCAGCCCGGCAAGAAACGCCGGAATCAGAATGCCGATTTCGATATTGCCCAGACTCATTTCTTCAGGCCTCCAAGCAGGCGATGAATGGTGTCTTCGTAGAGACTGAAGAGGTCCTTTGCGCCCTCCGTGCCGCCCACCGTAAACGGCAACACAACAGCAGGAATGCCGGCCTTCTCGCTGATAAAGGTGGACGGCCGGTCGTCTTCATAGGCGGCGCGGATCACGAACTTCACCGGCTGTTGCTGCAGCTTCTGCAACACCTCCGCGAGATAGCCGCTGGAGGGCGGCACACCGGGCTTGGGCTCCAGCGGCACCACTTCATGCAGGCCCAGCCAGTTCTCCATATAGATCCAGGCGTGGTGCTGCACGGCGATTGGCGTGCCTTTCAGCGGCGCCGCTTCGGCCGTCCACTTTGCGATCGCTGCGCCGAAGCGCTTTTCGAAATCTGCTTCGCGCGCCGTATAATACGAAGCGTTCGCCGGATCGATCTGCGCGAAGCGTTGGGCCAGCGCTTTCGATACGGTCAGCATCATGCGCGGATCGGTCTGGATGTGCGGATTGCCCGCGGCATGGATGTCGCCCTGTGCGCGATCCAGCGCTGTCGGTTGCTCCAGCAAATGCACATAGCGCGTGCCTTCAAAGGAGCCGGGCTGCCCGGGTTGAATTTTGGGATTGTTCGCCTGCGAGATGATCATCGGCAGCCAGCCGATCTCCAGTTCCGCGCCTTCGCACACGGTAATGTCGGCAGTGCGCGCTTTGGCGATGAGGCTCGGCCGTGCCTGAATCTGGTGGGGATCCTGCGCGCCCGTGGTCGCGGTATAAACCGAAACCTTGTCGCCCCCGATTTCGCTCGACAGCGCGCCCCATTCCGGTTCGCAGGCGAACACGTTGAGATTGGCGTAAGCCGGTGTCGCTGCGAACGCCGCGAGCAATGCGGCACCGATCACGAATTTTCGCATGTTTGTTTCTCCTTCAGTAGCGGTGGGCGCCGTGCGGCCCAAAGATCACGGTGTATTGCATCAGAAGCTCGTCGTTCGATTTCACGTCGGAATCGTCGTGCGTGTACTGCAGACGGATGCGGCCGAATTCGCTGGTGTCGTATTCCAGCAGCGCAGTCTCGGCGCGTGGGGTGTGCCCCAAATCGTCCAGCACGGTTCCGGCAAGCAGTGGACTCACACCGGAAGCGTTCACTTCGGCGTAGCGCAGCCCGGCGCTCCATTGCGGCATGAACTGGTAGACGCCCTGCACATAGAAACCGTTGCGATCCTGCGAAACGGGCACATCGTCGAAGATGCCTTTCTCGCGGCCGAGAAATCCTTCGCCGGACAGCACAAGGTTCTGCACGGTGGGATTGCCGCCCGGTGCCCATTTGTAGACGAGGCTCAGAATCCCGAGATCGTCGTTGCCGGTGAAATGATCGACACCGGAGGAAAGCGGATCGTCGGTGACGCGGTCTTCGGCGCTGCTGTGCAGGTAGGATAGCGCCGCCAGCCAGGAGCTGCTGTCATTGATGTCGCCGCCGGTGTGGACGAAGCCGGTCGCGGTGCCGACGCCGTTGTGGGCAGCGCCTGCCGCCGGGTACGCATCGCCGCGGAACGCTTCCGCGCCGAATTCCAGGAACATGTCGGTCGGCGCGAGCCAACGCACTTGAACGCCGTCATCGCCATACTGATTGTTGAGGAAGGCGCGATAGGGTAGCGGCGCATCGGAAAACGACCAGTCATGCGCGTGGCGCTCGTTAATGTAGCCGATGCCGGAAAGAAACCGGCCCGCCTTCACTGTGAGGCCGCCCGGCAAATCCTTGGTGGTGATGTAGGCTTCTTCGACATCCGGATTGTTCTGGTCATCGAACGAAATATCGAGAAAACCCGCGAGCTCCGGATCGATATTGGCTGCGAAGGAGATTTCCGATTCGCCGATCGAGAAGCCCCGCGGCGGCAGGCCGGATTCGTCGCCCAGTGCGAAGCCCGGAATGATCGCATTCTTGGTGTCGCGTGGCGACGATGCCATCAGAAATCCGTTCAGCACAGCAGCGATGCCAGGATTGAAGGCGTTTTGCGAAGTGGGCGGCGTTGGTGGTGGCGCGGATGACTGCTCGGGGATGGGTGCCGATTCTGCCGAAATGTCTGCGGGTTGTGGCGGCGCAGGCGGCGGTGCGGCCTGCGCGACCTGTTCCGATGGGCGCGTTGCGGCGGCGGCAACGGCCTGATGCCTGCTTGCGGCCTGCGCCGCGCTGCGCGCGGCCTTTGCGTCGCGTTCTGCTTTTGCGAGGCGCGTCTCGATCGTTGTTATCTTCGCCTCGTATTCGTGTTGCATCGCATTGAGCTGCTTGCGGATTGCCGCAAGATCGGTGGCCTCATCGGCGAATGCTGAACTCAACGGAAGTGCCGCGTAGCTGGCCAGCAATGAGGCCAAAATCATTTGTCGTTTCATGAGAAGGTCCCCAGACGAATGGGCAAACCGCTCGCGCGGTAGAACGCACGCACGCGAGCCACGGAAACTATGCGTTCGTCAGGAGTTCGGGGGGCCGCGGCCTCGCCAGCTGTGGGAGGGGTTTTCGTGCGGCGCGAGTAGCGCAGTCGCGATGGGGAGAACGGAAACCGCTATGGTGGGCAAAAGGAGCGCCGCAGCGGCCGAAGGGGTCACGAAGTGTCCGGAATATCCCACCGCCTGGCACAACGGACATTTCACCGGATCGTCTCCGGCGGGTGCTTTGTTTGCCGGACCGCCTTTCTGAACCGCGAGTTTCTTCCCCGCCGAATTTGCGTCGGCAGCCCCTATCGGTTTTAGGGCGGCAGTCGAGAAAGGCTGTATCGGATGAATGTGGGTC
The DNA here is from genome assembly GCA_025935155.1 of Alphaproteobacteria bacterium. Taxonomy (GTDB): domain Bacteria; phylum Pseudomonadota; class Alphaproteobacteria; order Micropepsales; family Micropepsaceae; genus Rhizomicrobium. The sequence continues at coordinate 895 of JAICVV010000058.1, read as the reverse complement.
TGCGTGACATAGCTCTGGAAGGCGAAGGCAATCAGCGCCAGCGTGGCGACAAGCAGCCGCCAGCGCGCAGCGTTAGCAGGCCGTGTCCGCGAAGTGATGGCGCGCGTGGCCAGAGGCTATCCCTCGTGAGAGCGCCTGCTATTTAGCGCAGCCTTGGCTCGGCGTCATCCCCAAATGGCCGGATTGAAGGCCGCTCTCCGTCATGTGTTTTTCCGTTATCCAGCAGCAGAGGCTTCACCCCGTCGCGAGCCAATGGGCGCACTCCGGCCCCAGTTCCTTCAGGGCGCGCGCCTCATACGCCTCCACATCCTCTTTGGTGAGGAGATCGCGCCAGCGGCCATTGATGCCTTTGAAGATAAAGCTGTCTGCACCGCCCTCCCAGATGGCACCGCCCAGCGGCGCCGCGTTTGCCGCGTGCTTTTTCATGTAATCGAACGTGCAATGCTCGACCAGCTTTGGCCAGTCGCTGTCCGGAATTTCGATTTCGAGAAAGCGCGCGATGCGATGCATTTCGCCGAAAAGATCGCGCTTCAGATTGGCGTAATGCACAAGAAGCACGTTTGGCAGGTCGCGCACGGCCCACCAGCTTCGCACGTTCTCCCACAACGGCCAGAACGGATAACCGTTGCGTTCCAGCCAGCGGCGGAAATAGTGCACCACATCCATGTCCATATGCGGCACGGGCTCGCCAACCAGGCCGGGGCCGTTCAACGCCTCGTACCATTTCTCGTTCGCCTTGGCGTGATGGTTGTAGAGGCTCCAGAGGATGTCGCGTCCGTCCCGTGCGATGTAGATGTATTTGGCTTGTGGGTTGAACACGAGCGCATCGACCGGCAAATGCGTTTTGATAAAGCGGCGGTTCTCCTGCGCGTTCAAGGCCTGCAGCTTCACCTCT
>JAICVV010000136.1 GCA_025935155.1 Alphaproteobacteria bacterium | reverse complement strand
TGGGCATCTTCTAGGCTGCGGAATCTCCGCAGGCGCTGGCGGCATCTTTGGTCTTGTCGGCAATCTCGCGACCAAAACCTTCGGTTATCTGGAGTCGAAACAGTCCTTCGCCGCGAAGCAGGCGGAATGGACGCACGAAACCGAATTGCTGAAGCTGCAATCGCAATGGCGCCAGCCGGAAACGGAATCTGCGCCGCCGCTGGCGCTCACCTCGTCGTGGAGCGGCCTGCTCTCCAGTGTGGCGGCGGAAGGCGCATTGCCGTCCTCCTACAAATGGGTGGATGCGGCGCGGGCGCTGGTAAGGCCGTCGCTCACGCTGGGATTGTCCGCGGTGCTTGCCGCCGCGTTCTTTTCGATGGCGCCGGACGATGCGGCGCGAGCCTATGTCATCGACAGCCTGGTGTTTGCGGCGGTGACGGCCATCGTGTGGTGGTTCGGCGACCGCGCCCCGCCACGAAAGCGGTGAGATGTCCGGGCGGATGGACTATATGGAAGCGGCGCTGGATGCGCTCGCAGTGGTGATGCCCGGCGAGCAACCGCTCCGTATTGTGCTGCAAAGGATCCTGACCACGGTGTGCTTCGGCTGGATCGACGATCGCGATCCGGCACCGGCCGATTTCCTGCATCTCGAAGCGGCGCTGAAAGAGGCAGTCGCGGCCGCATGAGGACGGTCACGACTGAATGCCGGCGGGGTTACTCCGGTTGGCCGTTGCCGGCGGCAAGCTTGCCGTCGGGCGCGAGGCCGAAGCCGAGATCCAGTGGGCCGGGTGGAATTTTGGTGCGGTAGTAGCAGTACTGCACCACGCCATACGGATCGTGCGGGCTCGCGTTTTCGCAGGCGAGAAACTGAAAGCCGGACATGCTGCCTAGCAGCTGTTTCATCTGTGCACGATAGTCCGGCGTCAGAATGGCATTCATTTGCGGCGTGAGCAGAGGAGACGGCGAGGACCCGTTTGCAATATCGTTCATCGCCTGGCGCAGACGCGCCGTACGCGCCGGATCGGGATCGGACTGCGGCACGAGCGCGTGGAGCGGCCGGATTTGCGGGATGACAAGGTTTGCGACGCGCGGCGCCGAATAAAACGGATTCCACGGCGCTTCCTTGAGGTTGGTGAGCAGGATGAGGGACGCGCCGTCGTCCGGAAACACCGTGTACCGCACGCCGGCCTGACCGTCCTTGTATGCGTACCGCTGGCCACGCTCGTACAGCACGTGGTCGAAGCCAAGGCCGGACTGCGCCGGATAGCCGTTGTTGAGTCTGACGTTGCTCCACATCGCATCGAGGCTCGATTGCGACAGCAGCTTGCCGCTCTTCAGCGCCGCATCGAAGGCGATCAGATCGTCCAGCGAGGCGTACAGGCCCCAGCCCGCAATCGCTTCGCCACGGTCGCTCATAATATCGTCGCGATTGTGGACGACGTGCCCGTCCTTCAGCGCGTAACTCGACACCATATGCGGCACGACCTCCCACGCATTGAACATCCGCGCCGTCTTCATGCCGGCCCGTTTCAGCACATGTTCGGTCATCCACTTCGTGTAAGGCTCGCCGGTGACTTTGGCGATGACTACGCCCAGCAGATAGTACCCCTCGTTGTTATAGGCGTATTGCTCGCCCGGCTTGGAGACCATGGGCTGGCTGAAGGCATAGGCTTGGATATCATTCTCGTTGTAGTCCACGAGCATCGATCCGCGATAACTCTGCCAATAATCGTCCTTGATGCCGGAGGTATGGGCGAGCAGCTGACGGATCGTGACGCCGCGCCACGCGGCCGGCGCATCGGTCAGGTATTTCGCGATTGCGTCGTCGAGCGAAAGCTTGCCCTGTTCTGCGAGCTGCAGGATGCTGACGGCGGTGAACAGCTTGGTGAGCGAATCCAGCCAAAACAACGTGTCGCGCGTCACCGGCTGTTGCCACTCGAGATTGGCGTATCCGTATGTGCGGGCCTTCATCACCTTGCCATCGCGAATAACGGCCAGCGCCACGCCCGGCGCTTGCGTCTTCGCCATAAAGCCGCGCGCCCAATCGTCCGCCGGATCCGCGCCAGATGCCGTGGATGAGATGCAAAGCAGAATTCCCGTAAATGCGACCTGCAGAATCTTGCCCATGCGCAAGCCCCCTTGCCAAGGTTCAGCATAACACGCGTGACTGCACAATCGAAGCGGCCGGAATCAGTGGCATTGCGACACTTTGCGGTTGAACCGCTTTTGCTCCCTGGTGAAGTGATGCATTTTCCGCGGCCGTGACGCATTCTCGGCCAATGCTAGGAAGTGTCCTCAATCGTGACCGCGCCTCCGCAGAAAAAGAAAACCCGCGGGGCTTGCGTATCCCCGCGGGGCGCCAAATGGCGATTACGGCGCCATCATAAGAAAGTGGAACCCGTTATCCTGGAGCGCGCCGTCGGTCCGGCTGTAAATGCGAATCTGCATTTTGACTTCGCCGTCGCCCGCTTCGCACGTGATGTAATTGAAATCGTCGGCGATCGGCGCATGTCCGTTCACGCCGGCGGGAGTGACAAGGATTACGGGGCATATGCTGGTGCCGAAAACGCTTCCGGGAACATCGAGCGTATATTCGCCGGTGCCATCATGGCTCACCGAAAAACCCGTACCCAGGATGATGGACCCATCGGCGCCAACGACGCCGCCCTTGTGCTTGCCTCTGGCCCCCGGCTCCGAGTTTTGCAGGCCGGGCTCGTGGCCCGCATAGAGCGCCGAGGCGAAAGCAGACGAAGCCATAAGTAGCGACGCGGCAACCGCGGCGATCGATATTCGAGACATGACAACCTCCATTGCAGATTTCAGGGCACAGCCCCTTCAATCCGCCCGAAAGTAGAATTCCCCACATCGAACTTCTTGGACGGTGGCGAAAGTCAGTTGGACGAAAACGAAAATCCTGTATGTTGACCTGACTGTTCCAGATCGGGGGAGCGGCAGAGATGGGTGACAGCGCCAATCGTTCGCCGTGGCCGGACGATGCCTCCGCGGGCTACAGTTTCTCGACCGACGAACTTCCCCCGGCAGACCGTCTCGGAATTTTTCGGGAGATCGTCGGACTGCAGATGGCGCGGCTGGATATGGAGCCGCTGCCCGATCATCCTTTTCATGTGCGCGGCACAGTGCGCGCCTTCCCCGGACTCTTCGCTCTGTGGTCCGAAAGTTCTCCAGTCCGAGTCAGCCGCACGCGCCCTCTCCTATCGGACGGCGACGACAGCTATATGATTCAATGGGCCAATCGCTCCAGCTCGGTTGAAAGTGGAGGCCGCGAAGCCATGGTTCAGCCTGGCGACGCCGTCATGATGACCTGTGCGGAAGCCACCGGCATGGTTCTGCCCTCCGCATTCAAGGTCATCACCCTGAAGATTCCCCGTAAGGCACTCGGCCGGTCGGCATGCGACGCAAATGCATGGCTGTTGCGTCCGCTTGCCCATTCCGAAGCGTTGAAACTGCTGTTCGGCTATATGAGCCTGGTGAAGGATCTTTCCGGCACGGCGCCGGAGTTGCAGCAAATGGCTGTGACGCATGTCCACGATCTTCTCGCTCTGGCGCTTGGCGCGGCGGGTGACGGCGCTGAAACGGCGAGGCAGCGCGGGCTTCGCGCCGCACGGCTGTCCGCAGTCAAGGCTTACATCCGCGAAAATCTTTCCAATGAGCATCTCTCGGCGGCAGCGGCAGCGCGTCAGCGCGGTCTCACGCCACGCGTCGTGCAGATGTTGTTCGAGGAAGACGGAACCACTTTCACACAATACGTTCTCTCCGAGCGCCTGGCGCAGGCTCGCCGGATGCTGACGAGCCGGCGTTACGACGACCGGCGGATCGCCGAGATCGCGTTCGCCTGTGGCTTTGGCGACATCTCCTATTTCAATCGCAAGTTCCGCGCCTGCTACGGCGAGACTCCATCGGATGTGCGCAACGGTAACAATCGTGCGTGAGAACGAAAACCGGCGGGAGGATGCCAGAACGCCTTTTGCTTCCACACGGCAATCGGCAGCCGGGTTCGGCGACCGCGCCCCGCCACGAAAGCGGTGAGATGTCCGGCCGGATGAATTGTACAAAACATCGCCCCGTGTACGTAACTTCGCAGAAAAGCGGGCAGTATTCGCCAAAGAAGACGTGGTTAAGAACTGGACCCCCGTTCAGGTCTGAGGTACATTGCCGCCCAATAAAAAGGGGGACGCCATGGAAAATCGTCAAAATTGCCGTTCGCACAGCAAGATATGGCTTGTGGCAGCGTCAGTCTTCGCGATCGGACTGACCGCGCCGCCGGCCGCTCACGCCTCCTACTTTGAAGAATTCGATGCGCCAGGCGCCACGGCCACTTACGCGATATCGATTAATAGCAACGGTAATGTTGCAGGCTTTTACATCGAGCCCAAAACCGCTCACCGCGCTCTGTTCACCCATGGCTTTTTCCGCCTGGCGAATGGAACGATCACGACCGTAGATCCGCCAAGTTCGCAGTTCACCTCCCCGCAAGCGATGAATGGCAACGACATTATGGTCGGGTACTATTCATTCCGCCGTCGTGGCGGCCGCTTCCACGGGTTCCTGCGATCTCCAGGAGGAACGTTCACCGAAATCGACGTTGATCAGGCGCGGGATACCTTTCCGGCGGCGATCAATGCGTCGGGGCAGGTGACTGGCTATTACGATCTCGCCACGGGCTCCAACTGCCACGGTTTTTTGCGCCAAACCGATGGCTCGGTGACGGCCTTCGATGTGCCGCAGGCGCAATGCACAATCCCCGTCGGCATCAACAAATCGGGCACGATCGCCGGATCGTGGAGCGATGGCGTGACGTCCCACGGCTTCGTACGAAATCCGGATGGCACGCTTATCAGCTTCGATGTTCCGGCGGCCGAGGGGACAGTCGCAGAATCGCTCGATAACGCGGGAAGGGTAATCGGCCACTACAGCACCTCGAGCGGCCTGATCGAAGCGTTCCTGCGCGACAGCGATGGAACGATTACAACGTTCAGTGTGGCGGGAGCGCTGCAAACTTTCGCAACAGATCTGGCGGCCAGAAAAAATGGAGGGGCCGCAGCGACCGGATATGCGTACGACGTTAATTTTCATGCGACCGGCTATGTCCGAGGCACCGAAGGATTCGGCAACACCTTCGAAGCGCCAGGAGCCGGCGGCGGTACCGGTCAAGGTACTTTTGCGACGGCCATAATAAGCGACCGCCGGATTACCGGCTATTACGTCGATCAGAGCGACATTACGCACAGCTTCATACGGATACCGTAGCCGGCTGCCGGGATAGCATACGCTCCTCGCGAACCGAAGCTGCCGCGATTAGCTCAGCCTCGCGTCGAGCGTGATTTCGGCGTTCAGCACCTTTGAAACCGGGCAGTTCTTCTCTGCGTCATGCGCCATTTGCTGGAACTGCTGCTCGCTCATGCCACGAATTTTCGCCTGCAAGGTGAGCGCGGAACGCCCGATGCGGAATCCCGCGCCATCTTTTTCAAGCGTTACCGCGGCTTCGGTGAACAGTTCCTCCGGCGTGATCCTCGCTCCCTGCAGCTGAAAGGCGAGCGCCATGGTAAAGCAGCCGGCATGCGCCGCCGCGATCAGCTCCTCCGGATTGGTGCCTTTCTCGTTTTCAAAGCGCATCTTGAACGAGTAGGGCGTGTTCGACGCACGCCGGAATCGCTGGTGAGCGCGCCGCTGCCGTCCCGTCCCGTGCCGCGCCAAACCGCCGTCGCCTTGCGGATCATCGGAAAGCCTCCTGATGTGGAACGGCTCTCTAACGTTCAACCGCGATGCAATGTTGCAAAACGCTGACTCAAATGTTTCGCGAACTCCTGCATAGGTTGCGGTGGAGCGTCCGCGAAATGAAAACCCGCGGGGTTATCCCGCGGGTTTTCTGCTTTCCGCCTTCGGCCTCGCGTGGAGGGGCTTACCGCAAAAGCTCGGGCTTCCCGATTCGCTTACAGCCGGAAGCTGATTCCGACGAACGAACCGGTCCGCGGATTGACCTTGCAGAACGCCGTGCGGCCGAAACGGTTCACGCACTTCACGACATAATAGCCGCGATACATGTAAGGCGTGCCGACCACGCGGATGTTGCGGGCCTTCACAACTTCCAGCACGCGGCCGCGATCGATATAG
>JAICVV010000420.1 GCA_025935155.1 Alphaproteobacteria bacterium | reverse complement strand
TTGGCCGATGCGGCACGCAAAACGCCCGGCCTCAAGCCGGTCACAACGGGACGGAGAGATCTGTTCAAGCGGCCTCTCACGCCAACCGAGCTTAACCGGTTCGATGCGGTGGTGCTGGATCCGCCGCGGGCGGGCGCCCTTGCCCAGGTGAAACAACTTTCATCGTCACGTGTCCGCCGCATTGCGTATGTTTCCTGCGATGCGGCAAGCTTCGCCCGAGATGCGCAGGTTCTGACCGATGGCGGGTTCAGGCTGGATTGGCTCGTGGGTGTCGACCAGTTTCTCTGGTCGGCGCACATCGAAGTCGCGGCCGCCTTCTCCCGAAAATGAATGGCAGCGTTACGGCCGCTGGCTGTTGTGGGTTCTGGCAGGCGGGGTACTTGCGGCCGCTCTGGCGTTTGGCAGCTCCTACGTTCGCGCTGCTGGATATTCCGACTGGGCCGTGATTGTGGTCGCCGGCGACTGGCACGCTCATGACGGTTCGTCCAGCGAGATTTTCGACAATGCACGGCGGGATGTTTCCCAGGCGCTCGTGGATATTGGCTTCAATCCGTCCAACATCGCGCAATTCTCGGTGCGGCCAAATCGCTATCCGGCCACGCACCCCCTTCATTCCGATGCGGCCAGCATTAGGGACAAATTATGGGAGCTCTCCAATCGCGCGCATGGCGGCTGCTTTCTCTATTTCAGCTCGCATGGTTCGCCCTCGGGCCTCGTTCTTGGCGAAAACATCCTCACGCCGGTGAAGCTGGACAGCATGGTTTCGGATGCTTGCGAAGACCGGCCAACCATTGTGGTGATCTCAGCCTGCTTCTCCGGTGTGTTCCTGCGGGCGCTGGAAACCCCGAACCGGATGATCCTGACGGCGGCGCGGCGCGACCGCACCTCTTTCGGCTGCGGCGGCACCAGCAAATACCCGTATTTCGATGCATGCTTCCTCGCAAGCATGGCTGATTCAAACGATTTCCGTGGACTGGCAATTCGCGCGCGTCGATGTGTGGCGAGAACGGAGCGCGCCACCGGCATGTCGCCGCCCTCTGAACCACAGATCTTTATCGGCAGCGATATCGCATCGCATCTGCCGGCCTGGCGTTAGCAGATTGCATGATAAGCAACACAACCCGGGCACTCACCTACGCAGCGGCGCAGGCGGGGCGTGTCGCATTTTATGGCGCGCATTACCTCGCAGCGCGGCTGGTGGCACGCGAGATTTTTTCCGGCATTGAAAAGCCGCCGCATCCGTTGCCCCCGCTCGCGGCGACAATCGCGGCTATGCGCGACCTTTTCGTGCAGGACTGGAAGAATATCGAGGCCGGGCTTTATCCCATGCCCGTGGATATCGCCTCGGAGCTGCGCCTTGCTCTGGGTAGCGCGCGCTTTCTCATCGATGCGCCGCTCGTGGTGGCGCGCAACAAGCGCCATGCGCATGACGAAGTGCGCGCCCGCGCAAGGGGCCTGCCGCGCTATTACCGGCAGAACTTTCATTTTCAGACGGATGGCTATCTCAGCGAACATTCTGCCCGGCTCTACGATTTCCAGGTGGAGGCGCTGTTTGCGGGTACCGCAGATGCCATGCGCCGCCGCGCCTGGGTGCCGATCACCCAATTTCTCAACAGAACGCGTGTGAACAAGCCCGTGCTGCTCGATATCGGCGCGGGCACCGGCGGGTTTCTCTCCTTTGTAAAATCGGTGCGGCCGGAGCTTCGCGCCATCGCGCTCGATCTGTCGGAACCCTATCTCGCGCGCGCAAGGCAAACGCTGCAGAAGCATCGCAATGTTGAGTTCATCGCGGCACCGGCGGAAGCGATGCCGCTGCCGAATCGCAGCATCGATGCCGCAATCAGCATCTTTCTCTTTCACGAGTTGCCACCGAAGGTGCGCACCGAAGTTGCGAAGGAGATTACCCGTGTGCTGAAACCCGGCGGCATTTTC
>JAICVV010000118.1 GCA_025935155.1 Alphaproteobacteria bacterium | reverse complement strand
ACGCTTCGCCGCGCGAAGAACGCAATGATGAGGCCGAACAGCAGCATGGCCGCCATGTTCTCCGCAAAACCCGCAGCGGTGAACTTTGGCAATCGATGATAGGCAGAAAGTGGCACTACAACGTAATTCATCACAAAGAATACGACGATGCCGTATGCCACACCGCTCGGCACCCACATTTCAAAGATCGCCGGGCGCTTTCGCGTACCGAAGACGTAGATGGCGGCGATGAGAATCGCCATCGCCCATTGCAGCACAAGCCCCAGCACCGCCGTGCCTGTGCCGCCGGAGAACGCTGCGGCTTTTCCGATCAGCCCACCCGCGATGACATGCAGAATGAATACCACACCGCGGCCGGAGATCAGCGCCGCCGCCCCAATATCGACGGTACCGGCAATGAAGCCCCCCAGAAGAATGGCCAGCCACATGGATCGCGCGCGCATCGCTCCGTTCCCCTCCGCACACGGGCATACAATCGCGCGAGGGCGAGCGGAATGTCATCTCAAGATGCAGAATCCTTGACTTCAAATGCGTGTGTGTGCCGTCGCCCCCAACATCTGGTGTTGTGGGGAATCGGACGGACGCTCCAGTCTTGGAATGACAGCGGCTGGCTTGACCGTGCGGCTTCCATCCGTATATTGCGCCGCTTCCCGCGGAGCAGGCGCTTCGGCGGACTCTTAACATTTTCAGGGACTTACCCCATGTTTGCGGTCGTCCGCAGCGGCGGAAAACAGTATCGGGTTGCCGAAAACGACGTGATCTCGGTCGCCAAACTCGAAGGCGAAGTGGGCGCGAAGGTCGCGCTCTCGGATGTGCTCATGCTGGGGGGCGACAAGCCGAAATCTGGCACCCCGCTCATTTCCGGCGCCAGTGTCGAGGCCGAAATCGTCGAGCATGGCCGCGGGCCGAAGGTCATCGCCTTCAAGAAGAAGCGGCGCAAGAACACACACAGGAAGCGCGGCTCCCGCCAGCACTTCACGAAGGTGAAGATCACGGGAATTACCACGGGATCGGAAGCGTAACATGGCGCACAAGAAAGCAGGCGGCTCCTCGCGAAACGGGCGCGATTCACCGGGCCAGAGACTGGGCGTGAAGATGTTCGGCGGCCAGGCGATTGTGGCCGGCAACATCATCGTGCGCCAGCGCGGCACCAAGTTTCATGCAGGCGACAATGTCGGCATGGGGCGCGATCACACCCTGTTCGCCACGGCAGACGGTAAGGTGCAGTTCCGCGAGGGTTACAAGCGCCGCACTTACGTCTCCGTCGTAACCGGCAGCGCGGCGGAATAGCTATTATCAGGTTCCTCCCCCGCGAAGCGGGGGAGGGGGACCATGCAAGCGAAACACGCGAGAGCGTGTTCGCAACGCTTGGTGGTGGGGGCAGAAGCTTCCGCCCCCCTCCCCGCCTGCGGCGGTACTCCCCCCGCTGCGCGGGGGGAGAGCCGATCAGGCAGGCGGCATGAAGTTTCTGGATCAGGCGAAGGTGTACATCGCGAGCGGCGCGGGCGGAAACGGCTGCGTGTCGTTCCGCCGCGAGAAGTTCATCGAGTTCGGCGGCCCGAACGGCGGGAATGGCGGCCGCGGCGGCGATGTGTGGGCGGAAGCGGTGGAGAACCTCAACACGCTGATCGATTACCGCTTCCAGCAGCATATCAAGGCGAAGAACGGCGAAGGCGGCATGGGCAAGGAGATGACCGGCGCGGCCGGCTCCGACGCCGTGATGCGCGTGCCCGTCGGCACGCAAATCTTGGAGGAGGACGGCGAAACGCTCATCGCCGATCTCGACCGCGCCGGCGCGCGCGCGCTGCTGCTGAAAGGCGGCAAGGGCGGCTTCGGCAATGCGCATTTCAAGACCTCCACCAATCAGGCGCCGCGCCACGCCAATCCCGGCCAGCCCGCGGAAGAGAAAACCATCGTCCTGCGGCTGAAGCTGATCGCCGATGTGGGACTGATCGGCTTGCCCAACGCGGGCAAGTCCACCTTTCTCTCGCGCGTTTCCGCTGCGAAGCCGAAGATCGCGGATTACCCGTTCACCACGCTCAATCCGCAGCTTGGCGTGGTGCGCGTGGATCAGACGGATTTTGTAATGGCCGATCTGCCCGGATTGATCGAAGGCGCGCATGAAGGCGCAGGGCTGGGCGATCGCTTTCTGGGACACGCCGAACGCTGCAGTGTGATTTTGCATCTGGTGGACGGCACGCAAAGCGGGATCGTGGATGCCTACCGCACCATTCGCGGCGAGCTGGAGATGTACGATCACGGTCTAGCGGAGAAGCCGGAGATCGTCGTGCTGAATAAGATGGATGCGATCGAAAAAGCGGCGCTCTCGCGCAAGCGCGCAGCGCTTGCGAAGGCAAGCGGCCGCGAAGTGCTGACCATGTCCGGCGTCAGCGGCGATGGCGTGCAGGAGGTGCTGCGCGCGCTCGCCAAAGTTGTGAATCGCAACCGCAAACGGCAGACCACCACGGCTCCCACCCCCACCTGGTCGCCTTGACGTCGCGCGCCGGTTCCGCCGTGCGGGTGGGCGCGGGAGCCAGGCATGCCTCCGCGCCCCCTCGCACTTTGCGCCGAACTATTTTCCGAGAACCTCGAAACCAACCCCCGCCAGGGATTGCAGCGGCTGCCACCCCGTGCCGTCGTTGAAGGCCAAGGTTGGAGGAACCACCTGCTCGGTATCGTTGAACGCCCAGCCGCCGAAGGTATCGGCGGTTTTTTTGTCGGTCCTGACAACGACCCAGTATTGCTTACCGCCCTCAAGCGAGATGCCGTTGAATGCGGCTTGAGCCACTGCGCAGCAGCTGGGAAAATCCGGCAGGCCACTGACGTTTGCCGAGCCCAGCTCTTCGCCTGGTAGGCCGCCGCTGTCGCTGTTCACGGCGACGACCATCGCGTTGGTTCCGCTGTCGTGGTTGAGGCCCAACACGATCTTCGAAACCGCAACGCTTGCGGCCGGCGTAAAGGCGGCACCGATCCATACCTGTGAGCCGAACTCCGAGTTGGGGCCGCTGACGATCGAACTGGTGCAGCACCAGTACACCCCGTCGGGATACTTGCTGAGGTTGTTGAATATCTTTTTCAGGCCGCGCTCCGCCGTAGGCGCTTGTGAATAGACCGGCACCGGCCGGTTGGGCGCGATCATGAGACGATCCGGCGTGACGATCACCCCGTTAGGCCTGACCACCACCTTCGGAGCGGCGGTCAAGGATGCCGTGCCTGCAAGCAACGCGGCCACGGCAAAGAGAAACTTTATCGGCATTTCGATCCCCGACTATGTTGACGCTGAGAAACAGCTCCCAGTGGTTCTCATTCGAGTGCGAGGAATCGGTTTTGCGCAATCGCCGGGCGCGCCAACAAACGCGGTTGTGAACTCAACATACTGTGAGCCTGTCCTGCCCATCATGGCATGAGCGACGAAGGCGGTCGCGCCCCCTTCAGTGCATCCATTGCTGAAGCGACCGCGACAACTTCCCCCCGCAAGGCGGAAGCGGAACGTGAATGGTATGACGGGTCTGCTGTCCTATATGCGGCTTGCGAAATACGCCGCGCGTATTATGCTGTGCGTACATGATCCGCTCATGGGGAAACAGCGCAACGCGAGTTCTCGGACCTTGACCGCAGCCGTGCCGATGAGCTGCTGCAACCTTTGGATCAGGCGCGCTCGCCGGGCGAGTTCAGCCCGCTGGAGCGTCTCGGCTGCATCCTCTGAAGCGCGAGCGGAAAGGCCAATGGGCCATGACAATAAACGGTCCATGGCGAATTTGCGTCAGGTTTGCAAAGGGAGACGCGCACGATGTCGAAATCGTCGACTACTATTGAGAGAGTGGGGCCGCTCCGCCCAGTCCATCCTGGCCGTTTGCTGGCCGGCGAGATGGAGGCTCGTGGGCTCTCGGCGCTGGCGCTGTCGTTGCGCCTTCGGGTTCCGGCCAACCGGATTTCCGAAATCGTGAAGGGCCGTCGCAGCATTACCGCGGAAACCGCCTTGCGTCTTGGCCGGTTTTTCAAAACCGGTCCCGAGCTGTGGCTGCGGCTGCAATCGAGCTACGATCTTGCGGTGGCGGAGAAGAAACACGGAGCGGAAATCCGCAAAGAAGTCCAAGCCGCATAATCAGGCACCGCCGATGAGGAAAGGGAAAACGAATCCGCATCGCGGCGGAAATTCGAATTCGTTTCTCGAGGACGAGGGCACTCTCCAAGATGTCACCATGGCAGCGACCAAGCGGGTGCTGGCGCATCGCGTGCTGGCGCCGAAAAGCCGGAAGTTCTGGCGCTGAACAAGACCGACGCGATCGACAAAGCGGCGCTGTCGCGCAAGCGTGCGGCGCTTGCGAAAGCGAGCGGCGGCGAGGTGCTGACAATGTCCGGCGTCAGCGGCGAAGGCGTGCAAGATGTGCTGCGCGCGCTCGCCAGGTTCGTGACCCGCAACCGCAAACGCCAGACCGCTCGCGCTCCCACTCCCACCTGGTCGCTTAGAAGCCGCAGACAAACCGGCAACGCACTTGCGGTGTGGTATCTATTTTGATACATACCTGCATGGCCGCAAAGAGAATCGAGGTGCTGTTCTTCGCCGGCGAGAACGGCGCGGAACCGGTTCGTGATTGGCTGAAGAGTCTTAGCAAGGCAGACCGGATTCGAATCGGAGAAAACATTCGGGAGATCGAGTTCGAATGGCCCATCGGAATGCCGTTGTGCCGGCCGCTCGGCCAAGGACTTTATGAGGTCAGGAGCAGGCTTAAGGACCGCATCGCGCGCGTGCTGTTCGGCATCGAAGGGAACGACATGGTCCTGCTGCACGGCTTCATCAAGAAATCGCAAACCACGCCGAAAGGCGATCTGGAACTGGCGCGCAAACGCCTGCAACTCTACAGGAGGCAAGTATGAGCAAGGCGAAAACGAATCCGCATCGCGGCGGGAGCTTCGAATCGTTTCTCAAGGAGGAAGGCATTTTCGAAGAGGTCACGATGGCGGCGACCAAGCGGGTGCTGGCCCGCCGCGTGCTGGCGCTGATGAAGCAGCAGCGCATGAGCAAGGCAGCAATGGCGCGGCGCATGCGCACCAGCCGCGCGGCGGTGGACCGCCTGCTCGACGCGGAGAACACCTCGGTAACCTTGCAGACGATGGGCCGCGCCGCCGCCGTTCTGGGCAAACAGCTGTCGATCGCGCTCAAGGACGCGGCATGATTCTGGGGAGCACGTATCCTGTCGCCGGAATCGCTGACACGTGGCGCATGACGAGCACTGTTGTTCATTCGCTGGCACTATTGAGCGCGGCACGGGAAGCGCAGCTCCGCACTTTTCCGTCATTCCGCACCGCGCGGCGAAGAAGGGTGTCGCATCAACGGCGAAAATAAATCCGTTCCCCACCGGCAAAACGGCCTTACACTCGCGCGCATGACGAAGGTAGGTGTTGCGAATCGCAAGCACGATGTGCGGAACGGCGGACTAGGAGGCGACCGCTCCCTCGTTATTTTTTGCAAACAAACACGTCAGGACACTCCGCCCCCTCCACCGCCTTCGGCGGTCCCCCTCCCCCGTTTCACGGGGGAGGAACCCAATGGGCGTGGTCTTGTGGTTCTCTCTCTCCGCGAAACGGGGAGTGTCGCCTCAGGCGACGAGGGGGCGGGGCTACCCCCACCCAATTTCCGGAGGTTCGAATGGGAACTTTCTTTGGCGAACACGCTCACGCGCGCTTCGCTGGAGAAGATACCCCCACCCCCTCTCGAAAATCCGAAAACAACCTCAGAGGCTTTTTCGTTTCGGATCAGCAGCTTACGCATGGGAAGCGTTTGTCAGATCAGCGGCGGCATCGAATTCCTGGCGCCCCCTGCCCTCAGTCGCGTCCGTCCCGCGCTCCGCGTTAAAGTCGTGCATGAGCAAAACGCTGCCGCGCCCGGAATGTCACTGGCTGAAGCCGCCGGGGCCGGTGGCGGACAGGCTGAAGATCGGCCTGCTCGGCGGCTCGTTCAATCCGGCGCACGAAGGCCATCTGCATGTCAGCGAGATGGCGCTGAAGCAGCTGGGGCTCGATTACGTGTGGTGGCTGGTGGCGCCGCAAAACCCGCTGAAGCCCGTTTGCGGCATGGCGCCGTTGCAGCAGCGCCTCGCCTACGCCGCCGAGAAGTTCGAGCACAATCCGCGCATCGTGGTGATCGATCTCGAACGCACCATCGGCACGCGCTACACCATCGACACGCTTCGCGCGCTGAAGCGGCGTTTTCCGCAGGTGCATTTCGTCTGGCTGATGGGCAGCGACAATCTGGAAAGCTTCCCGCGATGGCGGCGTTGGCCGGATATCGTGCGTTCCGTCCCCATTGCCATTGTGATGCGCCCCGGCACATCCATCGCGCCGCTGCATTCCAAAGCCATGCAACGGTTTCCCCATGCGCGCGTGACGGATTTGCGAAAACTGCCGTTCGCCAAGCCACCCGCCATCGCCATTCTCGACGGCCGCCGTAGGTGCCCGCAAAGCGCCAGCGCCATCCGGGCGCAAAATCTCCGCGGCGAAGGATTGGTGCGCGTCCTGCCGGCGTGCTAGACTCCGGGCAACAGAAGGAGCGTGGCGGCCGATTTATGCGAACTGATTCTTCGTCTCCGCGTT
>JAICVV010000142.1 GCA_025935155.1 Alphaproteobacteria bacterium | reverse complement strand
CGGTGGAGGGGGCGCCCCTCCGCCTCACTGCGTTCGGCACCTCCCCCGCAAACGGGGGAGGAACCAAGGTGATGTGACGTGTTCGATTCATTGCAACAGCGCCTGACCAGCACCTTCGACCGCCTGTGCGGCCGCGGCGCGCTGACCGAAGCCGACGTCGATGAGGCGATGCGCGACATCCGCACAGCGCTCATCGAGGCCGATGTGGCGCTGCCGGTGGTCAAGCAGTTCGTGGATCGCGTGCGCCCGCGCGCCACGGGCGCGGACGTCATCCGCTCCGTCACGCCCGGCCAGCAGGTCGTCAAGATCGTGCACGATGCGCTGGTCGAAACCCTAGGCCAGGAATCCGCGGGCCTCGATCTCGGCTCGCCGCCCTCGCCCATCCTGATGGTCGGCCTGCAGGGCTCCGGCAAAACCACCACCAGTGCCAAGCTCGGCCTCTTGCTGCAGGGCAAGGAGAAGAAGCGCGTGCTGATGGCATCGCTCGATGTGCGCCGCCCCGCGGCCATGGAGCAGCTGAAAATTCTCGGCGAGCAGGCGGGCGTGCCGACCTTGCCGATCGTCGCCAACCAGACGCCGGTGGATATCGCACGGCGGGCGATGGCGGCCGCGCGGGTCGGTGGCTACGATGCGCTGATCCTCGACACCGCCGGCCGCCAGCACATCGACGAACAGCTGATGGCGGAAGTGGCGGCCGTGCGCGACGCCACCAAGCCGCACGAAACGATTCTGGTTGCCGACAGCCTGACCGGTCAGGACGCGGTGAACATCGCGAAGAGCTTTAACGAGCGCGTGCCGCTCACCGGCATCATTCTCACGCGCGCCGATGGCGATGCCCGCGGCGGCGCCGCGCTTTCGATGCGCAGCGTCACCGGCGCGCCGATCAAGTTCCTCGGCGTTGGCGAGAAGCTGGATGCGCTCGAGCCGTTTCATCCCGAGCGTGTCGCCAACCGCATCCTCGACATGGGCGATGTGGTTAGCCTCGTCGAAAAGGCAGCGGAAGTTCTCGACAAGGAAAAAGCCGAGAAGCTCGCCGCCAAAATGCGCAAGGGCGAGTTCGACATGAACGATCTCGCCGAACAGCTGCGCCAGATGAAGAAGATGGGCGGGATGACGGGCGTGCTGTCGCTTCTGCCGGGCGTCGGCAAGGTGAAAGACCAGCTCGCGCAAGCCGGCCTGGACGACAACATCCTCACGCGGCAGGAAGCGATCATCTCCTCCATGACGCGGAAGGAGCGCGCCAATCCGGACATGCTGAACGGCTCGCGGCGCAAGCGCATCGCGGCCGGTGCCGGCGTGGAAGTGAGCGAAGTCAACAAGCTCATGAAGATGCACCGCTCGATGGCCGACGTGATGAAGGCAATGAAGAAATCCGGGGGGCGGCTGCCGGCTGGTCTGGCGGGTATCATGGGCGGAGGCGGCATGCCCAATCTTCCGCCCGGCGCCTTCGGCGGCCGCCGATGATTTTTTTGCACGCGGAGGCGCGGAGGCGCGGAGAAGAATTCCCGAAGGCTGGCGAATTCGAGACAGTTTTTCTCGGCGCGCTTCGCGCGCCAAATCTACTTTCCTCCGTGGCTCCGCGTCTCCGCGTGAATCAATTCAACAGAAGGAACTGAACGAATGTCACTCAAAATCAGATTGGCCCGTGGCGGCACGAAGAAGCGCCCGCATTACGGCATTGTCATCGCGGATTCGCACTCACCCCGTGATGGCCGCTTCATCGAGAAGATCGGCTTTTACAATCCGCTCTTGCCGAAGGATCATGCGGATCGCCTGAAGCTGGATTTGGACAAGGCGAAAGCGTGGATGGCGAAAGGCGCTACCGCCACAGATCGCGTGCATCGCTTTCTTGCCGACGCCGGCCTCGTGAAGCCACTGCAGAAGAATAATCCGCAAAAGATGCAGCCGAAGAAGAAGGCACAGGAGCGGGCTGCGGCAGCCACCAAAGCCGCCGAAGCCCCTGCTGCCTGAAACATTTCGGACGCGAAGCGAACGGCCTACTGCGCGCTGGCCTGTTTTCCGGTTTCGAGGTTTTCCGCCATGCGAAGATGCTTCTCCAGCGTGGGAAGCTGCTTCGCCGCCATGTCGCTGGCGGGACCATCTTTGGCGCTTGCTTCGTGCTGGTATTTGGCGATGTCCTTACGATGATCCTTGACCGCGTCCTTCAGGAACTCGCGGTCGAACTCCGCGCCCGACAGCTTGGCAAGCTTGTCGTAGGTCTGCTGCGCCTCCTGGCTTACGCCAGACGGCGGCTTCACGCCCATCTTCTGAGCCACATTATCGGCTTGCGACTTTGCCATTGTGTGGTCGCTGACCAGCGTTTCTCCGTAGCTCTTCACGCCTTGGCCTGAGCCATTTTGCTGGGCAAGCTGCCCCATTTTGATTTCGGCATTGTCGCCCTGAATGGCGTCTTTGATGAAGGTTGTGCCGGCGGCGGCAAATGCGGCGTTGGCTCCAACGACCAGCAGAGCCGCTCCTGCGCAGGCAAGTATCGGTTTCATTGAGGCATCTCCGTTTCTCTCGCCCCAACGAGTCGTGAACGGCGGCGATGCAACGCAGTTCCGGACGGAAGGCGCATCATCGAATGACGCGTTTCTCTGAGTTTCACCGGTGTTACGGGTTATGGCATCCCAGACTTTGTGCGACAGTCTGTGTGGAGGTTCACACATGGCAACCAATCTGGCGATCGATCCGAAGCTGATCGAAAAGGCACTCAAGGTTGGCGGCGAGCGAGCCAAGAAGGCGGCCGTTACAAAGGCACTGGAGGAATACATCGCGCGCCGCGATCAGAAGCGCATTCTGGAGCTGTTCGGCAAATTCGACTGGGATCCGGACTACGACTATAAGAAGGAACGTGGCCGCAGCGATAAGAAGCTCGGCTTCAAGTGAGCCTTTTGGCTGACAAACGTCTGGTCGCTGGCCCTTCGCAGAGATGTTGCTCAGCCCGTGCCGGAAGTCGCCGCGCTGGGAAATGCACTCGGTCGCGGTCAACCCGTGTACACGGCAGGGCTGATCCTCCAGGAACTCCTGCAAGGGGTGGCCGGACCGAAGGCGAGGGCTGAAATCATTGCAAAACTCTCAGCCCTGCCCTTGCTCATTCCGGCTCTACATGACCACATTGAGGCGGCGGAGCTCCGCAATCATTGCCGGCGATCCGGTATTCAGGTCGAGACGAACGATGTATTGCTCGCGCAACTTTGCATTCGCCATGATCTCGTGCTGCTGAGTACGGATCGCGATTTCGTGCATATCGCTCGACACTCGCCACTGAAGCTATGGCAGCCATGACAGGTAAAGACGTCCTTCTCGGCGCGGTGATCGGCGCGCTGGGGCTGAAGGGCGAAGTGAGGGTGAAGACCTTCACTGAAGTCCCGGACAAGTTTGGCGCATATGGGCCGCTGCACAGCCGCGATGGACGCAAGTATGTCGTGGCAAATGTGCGCCCCGCTAAGGATGCGGCGATTGTGCAGTTCGAGGGTATTGTCAGCCGCGAGGCCGCCGAGTCGCTGAGGGGCGTGGAACTGTACGTTGCGCGAAACGCATTGCCCGCCGCTGAAGCGCACGAATTCTATCACGCCGATCTCGTCGGCCTGCGCGCGGAAGACAACGAAGGCCGCACAATCGGCAGGGTGATCGCGATCCACAATTTCGGGGCGGGCGATGTGATCGAAATCGAGCGCGAAAATGGCGGCGGCACGGTGATGATGCCGTTCACGCGCGAGATCGTTCCCACAATTGATATGCCAGAGGGCCGCATCGTCATCGCCGCGCCTGAAGAGGTGGAAGCCGAAACGAAAGGAAGCGTGGAATGAGCGAACTCACCTTCCGTTATGCAACAGAGGCGGATCTTCTCCCCGTGGTCCGGCTGCTGGCCGACGACGAATATGCCGAAAGCCGCGAAAAAGGCGGCGACAGTGTGGCGCCTGAATATGCCGCAGCTTTTGCGGCCATGCGGAAGACGCCGGCAAATCGCATTTTGCTTGCGGAGCAGGACGGGCGAATCGTCGGGGCGCTGCAGCTCACCTTTCTGCCCGGCCTCTCACGCCGGGGCGCGACGCGCGCGCTGATCGAAGCGGTGCGCGTGGCTTCCGATTTGCGCGGGCAAAACATTGGCAGCCGCCTGATGAAGCATGCCATCGCCGAGGCTCGCGCTGCCGGCTGCGCGCTCATGCAGCTAACTTCGGACAAGCGCCGCACCCGCGCGCATCTGTTTTACCGGCGGTTGGGACTCGAGCAGAGCCATGCCGGGTTCAAAATGGAATTGACGTGACCTGGCGGGCAAGCGTGCTGACGCTGTTTCCCGAAATGTTTCCGGGGCCGTTGGGTGTATCGCTGATCGGCAAGGCGCTGGAGAGAAATCTCTGGTCGCTGGAGTTGCGCGATATTCGCGAGCACGGGCTGGGCAAGCATCGTTCCGTGGATGACACACCGGCGGGCGGCGGCCCAGGCATGGTGATGCGCGCCGACGTCGCCTGTGCGGCCATCGATGCCGCGCGCGAGAGCGCTTCCAATGTACCGGCAATCTATCTCACACCCCGCGGCGTGCCGCTGACGCAAAGCCGCGTCCGCGAATTGGCGAGCGGTGGTGGCGCAATACTCCTCTGCGGCCGCTTCGAAGGGTTGGACCAGCGCGCCATCGAAGCCCGGCAGCTGGAGGAAATCAGCATCGGGGATTTCATTCTGGCCGGCGGGGAAATCGCCGCAATGGCACTGATCGAGGCCTGCGTGCGGCTCATTCCGGGCGTGCTGGGCAATGAGACCTCCCCCGCCGACGAGAGCTTTTCGGCTGGGTTGCTCGAATTTCCACAGTACACGCGGTCGCAGTCGTTCGAGGGCAGCGAGATTCCCCCTGTGCTAACCAGCGGCAACCACGCCGAAATCGCAAAGTGGCGGCGGGAGCAGGCGGAAAACCTGACAAAATCCCGCCGTCCAGACCTCTGGTGCCACTATGAAAAGCGGAAGCCATAGGTTATAGCCCCGCGCTTCCCCATCTGTCCGCCCGCGGAGAATGAACCCATGAACCTGCTGAAACAGCTCGAAGCCGAGCAGATGAAGGCCGTCCGCGGCGGCAAGGGCCTGCCGGAATTCCGTCCCGGCGACACCCTCAAGGTCAATGTCAAGGTGGTCGAGCAGAGCTGGGACGAAAAGGCCAAGCAGATGAAAACACGCGAGCGCCTGCAGGCCTTTGAGGGCGTGTGCATCGGCCGCCAGGGCGACGGGATCAACGAAAGCTTCACCGTCCGAAAGATTTCGTACGGCGAAGGTGTGGAGCGCGTGTTTCCGATTTATTCGCCGCTGGTCGATTCTGTGCAGGTGGTGCGCAAGGGCCGCGTGCGCCGTGCGAAGCTCTATTACCTGCGCAGCCGCCGCGGGAAGAGCGCAAGGATCAGCGAACGCGTGGATCGCGGTGGAGAAGAGGGCGCCGCCCCCGAAGCCGCCCAATAATCCAAACCGGCTGTCGCGTTTGCAAAGGGGCCACGCGACATGACGACCATCGCCAACGTGTTCTTCGGGCCGGACAAGCTGCTGCGGCCGCACTGGCGCGCGCTGCTCTATTTTCTCCTTACCTTCCTGGCGCTGCCGTACCTCTTGGGGCCCGTGGCGAAGGCCATCTTCCAGGCTGCGCATCTGCGCGTTGCGCTCACACCGGCGCTGGTGGCGCTGAGCGACGGGGAATCTTTTATCGTCGCGCTGATCGCGACGGGGCTGTTCGCATGGTACGAGGCGCGGCGCATCGACAGCTACTTCATGCCCGTCGGTCTCGCGCTCAGCCGCCGCACATTGGAGGGGATGGCGGCCGGCATGGCGCTCGCTGCCGGTGCCGGGCTCGGCATGCTTGCGCTGGGCGGGATGCAAATTCACGGACTGGCGCTCGGGGGCAGCGCACTGCTTATGTCAGCCATTGCCTGGCTGCTCGCCATGGTCCTGGTGG